>JBFIEJ010000009.1:0-27386 GCA_041603475.1 Candidatus Nitrosopumilus sp.
CTTGCACTGCGTGTTAGAATGAGGCATGAATTTGATGGGGAGTTTGGAGAAGTTCATTTTTCAATGTCTTATCGTGATAAAGTAATTGTAATGAGTTTTCCTTTAGCTGATGATAATGTATTGTTAGTATCTTGTGAAAAAGATTCTGATTTTTCAAAAATTGCATTTAAAATTCTCAAAATTATTGACCACCTCAAAAAAACCCATATGAAGACTTTTTGAGCACAACAACTTAATTCAACTGATTATTTTTCATGTCATGAGTTTAGAACAATATGTTGATTGGGATGAAGTAGAATTTTTGGTAGGTCAACTACATAAAAAAATCTCAAAATTACCTCGTTCATTTTCTAGCATTACTACTCTTAGTAGAGGTGGATTGATTCCTTCAAGATTATTGGCAGATCATTTAGGAATTAAAAAAATACATGTTGATAAAAAAAGAATTTCTTCTGATTCATTGTTTGTCGATGATATTTTTGACACTGGTGATTCTTTTAAAAAAGTTATTCCTCATGTTGATTTTCCAGATGAACTAATTTATGCAACATTGTTTGCTAGGAAAGGGAAAAAATATCCTAAACAACTAGTTTATGCAAAGAAAACAGACTCTGATAGTTATGTTGTATTCCCTTGGGATAAATTAGAATACAAAAAATCTTTAAAATAATTTATTTCATACATCCTGGGAGGTTTCCCTCATGGCGTTTTTTAAAATCTTCAATTAATTCATTACAAACTTTTTCATAATCTTTTTCTTCTTTGTATCTGAATCTTGTAGCCTTTGATGCACAAGGATCATTGGACATTTCTAAAATTGAGTTTTTCAAGTTGCTTGAACCTCCAATGTATAATATTTTCATTGCCTGGTGCATCATAAAAACTCCTGATGAATTTGGAATTTCCGTAAACATGTCCTGGCTAAAATTTAACCATTCTGACCAATTCTCTTGTGACATTTTAGTCGTTAAGCATTTTTCTTAATCCTGCACATCGGTTTCTGATAGTAACTTCTGTGACTCCTGATGCAATGGATATGTCTTTTTGAGATTTTATCTCTCCAGTACTAATACATGCAAGATATAATGCAGCTGCTGCAATCCCCATGGGATCCTTTCCTGCAACCATGCCTATTTTTTTTGCTTGATCTAAAATCGCTATTGCTTTCCGTTTGCTTTTTTCACTTAGTTCTGCAATACTTGCTATTCTTGAAACTCCTTTAACTGGATCAACTACTGGCATTTTTAATTCGAGTTCTCTGAATATCAATCTGTAACATCTTGCAACATCTTTTCTTCTAATGTTGATGCCTTTTGCTACATCATCTAAAGTTCTAGGAGTTTCAGTGTTTCTACATGAAGCATATAGACATGCAGCCACTAATCCTTGGATTGAACGACCGCGCACTAATTTTTTCTCCATTGCTTTTCTGTAAATATAAGCTGCTTTTTCTACTACTGCATCAGTTAATGCAAGTTTGTCTTTTAGTTTATCCATCTCATTTAGCGCTTGCCTTAGATTTCTATCTGCTGATGAATGTGCTTGTGTTCTACTATCCCATGTTCTTAATCTTTCAATTGAACTCTTGACACTTGCAGATAGTGGCTTTCCTGTGGAATCTTTGTTTACCGCACCAATGACTGTAGATAATCCCATATCGTGCATTGTAAGTGAAGTTCCAGCTCCTACCCTTGTTCTGTTTGTATCATCACTTGCAAAAGAACGCCATTCAGCACCCGTGTCAGTAATTTTGTCAGTAACTACAAAACCACATTTGCCACAAAATAATTCCCCCGTGTTTTGATCTGTAACCATCTTTTTATCTCCACAAGCAGGACATTTTGGTCCAGTCATCATTGAATTTTTAAGCATAGATAAATTGAATTACGTTAATACCTTATTATCCGTTTTACCTAATTTCTGCAGGTTAATTGTGTGTAGGTTAAGCTAACTGTCATTCTCATTTTTTAGAATGTGATCTATTTTATGATGATTTAACTTAACAAACAAAAAGCGTAAGATGGAGTAAATGAAGGATACATTATGTTGTTCTTTTCATCTGTATGTTTCAATCCAATAGAATGCCCTAATTCATGTGTCATGATGGTCTCCACACTTTTGATATCATATAATTGAAAACTACCATCACAATTGTAATCGCCTAATGTTACTTCTACTACTCCCTTCCCTAGATGTGCATGTCCTAGAACTCCTTCGCCGATATCTCTTACTACCCAAGTAACCCATACATTTGCTTCATGTTTTTGATTGGTAACTTCAAATTTTATTTTAGCCTTTTGATTATTCGAATTGAGTTCTTGCTCTTCCCAAAATAAAAATGAATTTTCCAAAGTACTTACATGATCTAACGGCAATCCTGTTGGTTGCTCATTGATGAATACTTTGTAATAAATTATGTATGTGTCATCGATTATTTCATAGGTAGGATTAGGAAAATGCTCTGAAGCTTTTTTTGCTTCTTCTTCAAAATTCCACTTCACATAGTCTCTAAGAAATTTCTTTATGACGTCTTTGCTAGGATTTGGATATTCTATGTATCTTTTTTCTTTTGTAATGTTATTGGAAATATTTCTCAGATATTTCTCAAACAGATAATATTCCTCATCAAGTTCTTCTTGTGATTTTTTATTTGATTCTTTAATGTTGACTGTAATTGCCCCATTTTCGATCATATGTTGAATTCCAGAAATAAAAGAAGAGTCATCTATTTGTCCATCTGCCCACCATCCGGCATTATTTTTTACCCATTCTGGGATTTCATTTTCTTTATTTTCACCTATTTCTGTTTGAGGAACTTTGACAATACTATTTTCAATTAAATACAATAATGCAGATGCAAATTCTTCATCATCGATTGTGTTGTTGGACCACCATTTTGCAATATTCTTTACCCATTCCGGAATTGCTATGGTGTCTTGTTTTTCTAACCCTGATGGTTTTTCAGTTGCCTTGTATGGGAATTTCTTAATTACTTTTTGTACAAATTCTTGATAATTTTTTATCACTACACTATTTGGTTTTTCTTTGCTAGCTCTATCAAAATATTTTATCGATTCTTCGTACTCTCCCAAATTACCAAATCCCACACCCATACCTGTTAATGAGATAACATCATTTGGCACAAATTGTAAAACTTTGAAGAATTGTTTTAATGAATTCTCATGTTCTTCAAGATTACTCTGTGTAATTCCTTTCATCTTTAATGTTGAAATGTTATTTGGAATTTCTTCTAAAATTTTATCATAGATTGTTAATGCCTGCTTGTATTGGCCTTTTACAAAGTGGTCATTTGCTTGTTTAAACATAATTTCTGCATCTATTTCTGTTTGAGCAAATGCATCCCCAACAATTATCGAGGAGCTTAACAAAATCACACATAAAAGATAACAAAATACCATTGTCTTTTTTTTCATGTTTGCAATTTTACATATAGTTTGTTTCTATTTTATACTAATCTGGGCACGTAATTTTTTATAAAATTAACAATTGAGGCAATATGAAAATCTTTAATTTATTGATCCATTGTGTTTTTGTATTGTCTGAAATTGGGGTTGGAGAAATAATTTATGATCTGCGTAAAAGAATTCAGCAAACACAACTTGATTTACAACAATTAGGAGAGCCAGTAATTGAAATTCCTGAATTAATTACATCTGCAAATCTCTTACGCTCAAATGAATATCTGTTAAAAGCAAATGAAAAGAAAACTGAACTAATTGCTACATATGCCCAATATTCTGAAGCACTTGAGGATCTACTTTCCACAGTATTTGAAATTCAACAAGATCTAAAAGAAATTCTAAAAGAACAATCCTCTTTAATTTCTTCTAAATCCAAAAAAACTGTAAAATCTAAATCTAGTCCAAAAACTAAACATAGAGCAAATTCTAAAAGATAACTATTTAATCAAATGTACAATGTCGCCTGCAATCACTCTACTAAGTTTATTGTTATTTGAAACAACTAGAGCCCCGTCTTCATCTATTCTGATTGCTTTTCCCACAATTTTTTCATCTCCTGTTTTTAATTCTATATTTTTACCTATGGTAGATGATCTTTTTGTCCATTCTGAAATTATGGTTTTTGTTTGCTTTGAATTTAGCATTTCAAATATTTTTTCTAATTCCACTAAAAACACTTGAACTAATTCAATTGGCTTCACTTTCTTTTTTTGTTCATTTAACGATGCAACCCCGTAAAAATTTGGTGTTCCTTTTAGTTTTTTCTCAATTTGTTTTACATCTATATCGAAATTAACACCTACGCCTAAAACCAAGTTTTCTATCCTGTTTGATTCAAGCGATACATCAACTAACATCCCTGCCAATTTTTTTCCTTTTACTGTTACATCATTTGGCCACTTTAATTCTGGTAACATCTTGAATGTTTTTTCTAATGCAAGACATAATGCTAGAGATGATGCAATTGGAAATAATGTTGTACTGGAAATATCAAACTTTGGATATAATATTACTGATAACCAAATACCACCTTTAGGTGATATCCATTTTCTACCTGCTCTACCTTTGCCACCTGTTTGTTTTTCAGAGATGATTACTGCACCACTATTTTTAGGATCATTGGCCATTTTTAATGCCTGAATTTGTGTGGAGTCTACTGAATCAAAATAATATGCCTGCTGACCAATTGATTTTGTTTTTAACCCTTTAGTAATCTCCCATGGTAAAAGAGCATTAGAATTTGCAGTTAGTTTGTATCCTAATTTCTGTTTAGATTCTACAGTATATCCTAACTCTTGAATTTTTTTAATGTGTTTCCAAATTGCCACTCTGCTTATTCTTAACACGTCGCTAAGATCTTGGCCTGATAGATATTCGGTGTTATGTGTTTGTAAAAATGTAAGAACCTTAACTAAACCTGGATTGTCAAATGAATTGTAAATCAATTATAATTTCTTTTTAATTCAAGTATAAAATACACACTAGAACCCAATGTCGATGTCAAATCCACCATCATCCATTCCAGCATCCGCTCCTCCTTCATCCATACTCTGACCTGCCCCCTCTGGCATACTTTCAGCTGGAACATAATCGCTCATAGCCATCCCCATCATACTAAACATCATTGAAAACATCATCATATCCATTACTCCAAAAAACATCATCATAGGTAGAAATGACTTGTTTTCTTCCATTTCTTGTTTCATTTTTTCTTTGTCTCCCGTTTTGTAGACTGTTGCCATTTGATTCCATTTTGTTTGAAGTTCATGCACTCGCTCATCTACTTCTTTTGAACCTTTTTCAGTAACTGCTAATTCAATTTTTTTACCTAGCCATCCTTTCTTTTCTTCTACTCGGATTAATTCTCTTTTTTCTAATTTTTCTAAAATTGTATTCAGTTCTTCAGGCTCAATCTGTGTTATTTTTTGGATTCTGTCAAATTTTTTAATTCCATTTTTTATTGCTCCTAATACAATAACATCTTTAGGTTCTTCATCCATAATCATTCATTACTATTAGGATTAAAAAATTCTTTGCTTTATGATATTACAAAAATTATATTCCTCGTATTTGGATAATCTTCATGGAGAGAGATGATCATTCTGATGATGAGATTCGAGAAATTCTATCTTTAAAAAAAGTGGCAGTAATTGGTATGTCAAAAAACTCATCAAAGGCGGCTCACTATGTTCCTAAATATCTGTCTGATAATGGATACGAAATAATCCCTGTAAATCCTACAGCCGACAAAATTTTGGGTAAAAAATCTCATGAAACTGTGTTAGATGTAAATGGTGATGTTGACATTATTGATGTCTTTAGACCCTCTGAAGATATAATGTCTGTAATCGGTGATGCAATTGCAAAAAAACCTAAAGTAATTTGGTTACAAGAAGGAATTCATAATCCTGAAGCCGAAGAACTAGCTAGAAAAGAAGGAATTAAAGTTGTTTTTAATAGATGTATGTTAGCAGAGCATCAGAGATTATGTTAGTATGACTGATTTTGAAAATTTTTATCATGATTTGGAAAATCTTGTTAAAAAATATGAAACAAAAAACACTCCGATAAAAATTGAGAAAGACCTTGAAAATGATATTGTAAAAATTTTTGGTGAGCGAATTACATCTTTATCTAGAGCAAAAAATGGATTAACTGATATTTCTGAACTATCTTATGCGACAGCTGAACATCATCCTTATTGGAATTTGTTATACAACTGTTCTGAAATAATAAATTGTGTCTTGGATAAATGGAAGGACTCGTTAACTACAGAAGATTTTTCTGATATTGAATGGGCATTAAAAGAACTAAATCAATCACTTGAAAAAATCAAAAATACAAAATCAAATAATTGCTAGGCAGAGATAAATATTCTTAGAGTAGTATCCTATCATGCCTATTAAACTTGGATTAATTGGTAAAACCAATACGGGTAAAACAACCTTCTTTAATTCTGCAACACTCTCTTCTGAAGAAATCTCATCATATCCTTTTACGACAAAATCTCCCATATCTGGAGTAGCCCATGCGATTTCATTATGTGTTCATCCAGAATTTAAAATTCAAGATAATCCAAATAATTCTAATTGTATTGATGGCTGGCGGTATATTCCAATTGAGTTGATTGATTTGCCCGGCTTGATTAAAGATGCATGGAAAGGTAAGGGGTTAGGAAACCAATTTCTCTCAATAGCTGCACAGTCTGATGCATTACTTCATGTAGTTGATGCATCAGGTGGGATTGATTCAACAGGTAAAATTACCGAATCTGGATCAGGAGATCCAATTTCTGACTTTGCTGACATTGAAGAAGAATTGATCATGTGGTATCATAAAATTTTAGAAGGGAATCGGGACAAGGTATCAAAATTAATTAGAACTGGAACTGATATTGAAGATGCTTTAACTGATCTTTATCGTGGGATAGGCGTAAACAAGCATCATGTAAAACAATCATTATTAGTTGCACAACTTGAGGAAAAGGATTTTGATGATTTTGATGTAGGTGATACCAAAAAACTTGCCTCAAATCTTAGAAAAATCTCAAAACCAACTTTAATTGTTGCAAATAAAATTGATGTTGAAGGTGCAGACAAAAATTTTGCTAGATTACGTGAGCGATATAATGATTCTATAGTTATTCCAGTAAGCGGTGATAGTGAATTTAGTCTGAGACGTGCAGAACAAAAGGGCCTAATTAAATATTCTCCAGGTTCTGAGCAGTTTGAAATAATAAAATCTGACCAACTAAATGAAAAGCAAATCAATGCCTTGAATTTTATCAAAAAGGGGATAATGGGTGAATATATGAGGACTGGGGTTCAATTTGCAATTAATGTTGCAGTGTTTAAACTACTAAAAATGAATTCAATTTATCCTGTAGCTAATGAAGAAAAACTTGCTGACAAAAAAGGGCGAGTATTGCCTGATTTAATTTTGTTAAAAGATGGTGCTACAATAAATGATCTAGCAAAAGAAATACACACTGATCTAACTAAAGGACTACTTTATGGAAAGGATCTTAGATATAATCTAAGATTGCCTATAGACTACCAACTACGAGATAGAGATGTTGTATCCCTAGTTAGTGCATCAAAAAAATGATTAGTCTTTTTTCTTACTACGCGGCTTTGTTCTTAATACTGCCTTGCAACAAATACACCTAGCATCCTCAAGTGACAAAAAAATACCGCAAAAAGTACATCTTTTTTGTCCGATTTCATATCTTATTTTGTTAGGTGCAGGCTCGGCTCTATGTAATACGCAAATTCCCCTACATGTTCTACCCATTAATTTCACCTCCTACCACTTTTTTGATTTCTTTAACTCTGTCTCTAATTGTCACGGCACTAATTCCAGAAACCTCTGAAATCTTTGTTTGAGATACTTTTTCATTATTAATTTTTGATGCCATGTGAATAGCAGTTGCAGCCATAGCCATTGGGTTCTTACTTGTCGAGATATTATTTTTTGCAGCTGCATCAAGAATTTTAAATGCCAGTCTTTCTGTTTTTTCAGAAATGGAAACTGCTTTAGAAAGTCTTATAATAAATTCAGTTGGATTATAAATTTCTGGGCGAATGTCTAACTCTCTAGCAAGATATCTGTAAGTTCTTTGAAGAACTTTTTTTCTTACATTTCCTGCATCTGCAACATCTTGAATTGTTCTTGGTGTATCTGTAACTCTACATGTAATGTAAACTGCTGCGCATAGTATTCCTGCAGTTGATCTTCCTGCTAGAATCTTTTTAGAAGCAATTTTTCTAAACAGGTGTGCTGTTTGCTCAACTACTACATCTGGTAATCCTAATTTTGATGCTATGCCATCAAGTAAAGTAAATGCTTTTTGAAATGATTTAACAGAGTTTGCAGAACGACTATTTCTATCCCACATTCTAAGGCGATAGAACATTCTGCGATTCTCATTTGATAATAATTTTCCTGTTGCATCTCTATCTTTTGATTCGATGATTGTTGATAAACCCATGTCAACCATTTTAAAAGAAATTTTTCCACCTACTCTACTATTTTTAGTATATTCTTCACCTGTCTGTCCTGTGGATTCATGACCTAGATCAACCACTCTTTCTAATGAAACTGCACCGCAATTACTGCAAGCAATTTCTCCTGTATGAACATCTGTTATCGGGGATTCTTTTTTACAGGTTTTTTGGTGGAGTAATTCAGTCATCATAACTAATTTAGGGAAATATGATATTTAAGACGGGAAAAATTTCTAAACTAGTGCCAATTTATGGGTATTTATCATTTTTGAGCAAAACAGTTGGCACTAGGAAATCTTTTCGATTTTGTATAAATAAAAAAACCTGAAAAGAAATCTATGCCACACATAGTAATTGATAGGCAAATTGATTTGTTTGATTTTAGCCAAAAATTTACTCCAATTTTTCAAAAATCACCATTGATAAAAATTCAAACAATTTTTGTTGAAAAAAATGGATTTACTGCTTTACTGCCAACAATTGTAATTGATGTTGATCATCGCGAATTCTTTATTACAATTTCTACTACCAAGAATAAAACCACAATAAGGCTGTATCCTTTGACTGATCCTGAAAAAACTGATTCTGTAAAAAAATCATTAGCTTTGATTTATGAACAAATTAAAAATCATTATCCTGATATTAGTATCACAAAATCTAATTTATGGGATTTTATTTCTAAAGGGGTGACTGATTGAAAACTTTTTTGTTAGAAAAGCAAAGTATTCTTCCTAGAGATGTCTTGTTTAAACTAAGTACTGATGTTGCTAATTTTGAGAAAGTCCTGCCTAAATATTTTAAATCATTAAAAATAATTAATGAAACTCCTACAGAAAAACTAGTTTTAGAGAATATTTCCTTTTTGCGAAAAACCTTAGAAGTAAAAACAAAACATGACATTATTCATCCCAATATTCATGAAATAAGAATTCTTACTGGTCCACTTAGAGGAACATCGTTTTATGAAGATTATGAGCCATCTTCAATTGGCACATCAATTAGAATAAAGGTAAATGTAAAACTAAATGGAATTTTAAAATTTATTCCCTTTTTGAATAATATTTTGTTTAGAAAAATGAATTCTGTAATGGATGAATTTATTATAGCATCAGAAAATTATGCAAAAATTCATTCACTACATTAATAATTAGCACTATGAAAAATTGTTGGCACCAGTTATAAATTCAAATTTTCAAGATCTAATGTGAATAAACCAATTCATATAATTGGAGCAGGAGTTGGGGGGCTGACTACCGCTGCATTACTATCAAAGGACGGATATGGTGTACAAATATTCGAAAAATCATCTAAATTAGGTGGGAGAACGGCTTCTATGAAGTATCGAAACCATATTTTAGATAACGGTTTTCATATAATGCCATTTTACAAGAAATCTGCAATTTTTAGTGTTTTAAGAAAAGTTGGTATTGACAAAAGATTGAATCTTGCAAAAGTCCATGATATTGCATTTCACTCAAAATCTGGATTTCATAATTATCCAAAAGGTATTCTTGACTTGCTACGACTTTCTTTGATTCCTTTGAAAAGCAGAATTGCCTTACTCAAAATTTTACTTCCTATGGCCTTTACATCTATTGAAAAAACTGAAGAATGGGATTCTTGTTCCCTAACAGACATTACCAAAAAACTTGATTCAAAAACAAATGCATTTTTTGAAGCTGTATGCATGTTGGCATTTGCCGACACTGCAGATCATATATCCCTTGGTGAATTTGCTAGAACCATAATAAGGGCAAATCCGTTTAAAGGTGGTACTAGCGAATTTGCGTATCCTCAGGATGGTGGATATGATACAATTACAACTGTTCTATCTGATTACGTTTTAGAGAAAAAAGGGAAAATCAAAACAAATACATCTGTAAAAAAAATCATAATTGAGGATTCCAAAGTGAGTGGCATTGTAATGGATGATGGTACAACAGTAGATAGTGACTGCGTTGTTATTTCATACCCTGCATATGATGCGTTGAATCAACTATTTGATGATGGTATCATTGAAAAAAAATTTATTGAAAAAATTAATCGCTTAGATAAAAAGACATCAGTAGTTGAAGTTCATTTTGCATTAAAATCTCAAATCGATACACGTCAAGTTGTTTTTCCTGTAGGTGATAATTACACTACAAAAGGGATTTTTTTTATTTCAAATATTACTCCGTCTGTTTCCCCAAAAGATGAGCATCTTATTATTGCTGGAACTCCAATCCCGTCATCACAAGCTGAAGATTCTAAAAAAATTAAAGAAATTGCTGAGAAAATGAAAAATGAGATATCCTCTATATATCCAGAATTTTCCAATTCACTAATTTGGGAAAGGCCTATGGCATGGAAGTTAGTGGAATCTGTTGTAAAAGAACCTGGCATGGTCTGGAAATCCAAGATGCCTCATGAGATTCCAGGCATCAAAGGCTTGTTTTTTGTAGGTGATTCTACTATAAGTTATGGGATTGGAACTGATTCAGCAGCTCACAGCTCCTTACTGAGCTATCCTAAAATTTTGAATTTTTTGAAATCTGAAAACTCTTAGATTATATTTTTCTTAAAATTTTTGGGATTTCATCTAGTTTTGAGTCTTGAATAATTCTAGCATCAAATTTTGGAATTTTTTCATTCTGAAATGCAAATCCTCCAAGTAGAATTGGAATGTCATATTTCTCTTTTATCTTTTTAACAAGTCTCTGTCCTGCACCAAAATTATCTTCAAGAGTAATTGAAATAAGAATTACTTCTGGTTTGTTATATTCTATGAAACTAGTTATTGATTCAGTAGGAATTGAAGTTCCAATATTGAATACTTTGTAACCCTTGATAGATAGAAATGTTTCAAGCACATCACATCCTAGATGATGCTCTTCTCCTAGTGGCACACATATCAGTACTTTTTTCTTGTTGTTTGTATTTGAAACTTGATCCATAATTATTTTTACTAAAGTTTGAGCCATGTTACTGGCTACATGCTCTGTTGCTATGCTAATTTTATTTGTTGCCCAATCATCTCCTACTTTGTACATTACAGGTCTTAGAATTTTATCAAAAAAATCTGAGGCGCTAAAAATTTCAGTATATTGATCATAGATTTTTACTGCATCTTCTATGTTACCCTCTGTTAATTTTTTGTACAATTGCTGTTTTGATTTTTTTGTAGCGTCTTCTCTTTTTTTAATATCCTTTGGATTGTAAGATGCTAAAATTGATAATATTTTTGGATCATTTCTATAATCTGATGGAATATCGTCTTTAACTACTTCAGAAGCTTTACCAAGATATTTTAATATCTCTTGTTTGGATGTGCTTTTTTTTGAATCCCAGACACTTTTTACCAAATATAGATACTGATCGGATTTTACTTTTTTAGCTCTAATATAGACCACAATTTTTTTCCTGTTCTAGTATATTTAACTAATGCCTAATTCATTTCATAGTGCTAACTATTGATTTTTTTTGGCTATTTTTTACAATGTAGATTTATTGGCACTAGCATCTGGAATTAGCCCTAGTTTATATAATTTTTAAGTAAAACACATTCATGAAATCCAAATCCTGGCCATGCCTTGGCAGTATATTTTTTGTTCGAACCCAAAAACAAGACAAATTAGAGGAATTGAGATAATGTTAGACCAAGTATTGTCCGAAAAAATCATATCACAATCTACGCCTTATTCAATTTTTGTTACAGGCGCAACTGGTTTTATTGGATCACGTTTGGTATCCTTACTGACATCATTAGGTTACACCGTAAAGGGTCTAAGTAGAAAAAAAATCCCTGATTCTAAAAATGTAAAATATGTTCAAGCAGATGTTTTCAATTTAGAACAACTCACAGAGGCTCTTAAGGGAACAGAAATTGCATATTATTTACTGC
The DNA here is from genome assembly GCA_041603475.1 of Candidatus Nitrosopumilus sp. Classification (GTDB taxonomy): domain Archaea; phylum Thermoproteota; class Nitrososphaeria; order Nitrososphaerales; family Nitrosopumilaceae; genus Nitrosopumilus. Next base: position 12,372 of record JBFIEJ010000009.1, read on the forward strand.
ATTCAATGGAAGGAAAAAAGTCTGAATGGAAAGAATTTGCATCAAGGGAAAAAATTCAAGCTCAGAATTTTCTTAAGGCTGCAACTGCTGCAGGGGTGAAGCGAATAATCTATTTGGGTGGCTTGGTTAATGATAGTTTAGATTTATCTCCTCATATGAAAAGTAGAAAAGAGGTTGGAGAAATTCTCTCTTCAGGAAAAATTCCTGTTACTGAGTTTCGAGCTTCCCTAATTATTGGTGCACAGGGAGGGTCTTATGCGATGTTGAGATATCTTGTTGAAAGACTTCGAATAATGGTGTGCCCTTCGTGGGTGAAATCTCTAGCACAACCAATTGCAGTTGATGACGTTGTTACTTATTTGGCTGAGTGCCTTGACAAACCTGAAACTGCTGGTCGTATTTTTGAAATTGGGGGGCCTGATAAAATGACTTATGAGGAATTGATGAGGGTTTATTCTGCATATCTTAACAAGAATTTGTTTGTAATACAAATTCCATTTTTGACAACTAGACTTTCATCTTATTGGGTAGATCTTATTACTCCTGTAAAAGCATCATTAGCTAGACCATTAATTGATAGCCTTGTCCATGACACAATTGTTACTGATGATTCCATTACAAAGATTATTCCTATTCAATTAAAATCAGTTCGTGAGTCAATTGATATTGCAACAAAAGAAATGAAATCATCTCCTCCTGAAGCAGAATTAAAAGAAGAAAGAACAGGGTTTAAAATAAATCAAAAATTAATTCAGTTGTCTCTTGTTGCACTTGGAATTATTGGAACTAGCTATTATTGGTTAGATGATAGACCTGAGGTTTACCAACCCTTATGGATGATTGGGTCATTTTTATGGTATACTGCTATCATTTCATCAATAATTTTTATTCGTAGTAAGGCAAGATTGGGATATCTGATTGCTGGTGTTTTATCTTGGGTTACATTGGCATTTTGGTTATTTGATAATTTTTATGTTGTTTTTCAAACATCAGTTATAGCTGGTCAACCTAATGAATTAATGACTATTAGAAATTTTATAGGAATTATTGTGGCATCACTCACTGTAATTGCTTCTCATAATTTATTTCACAAAGTCATTGATTATCAATTCAAAGGTAGACCAATCTAACTTTAAGTCTCACTGAACATTTTTTCTTATTTTAGCCATTACCTCATTTGTCATTTTTAACAAACTGTCTATTTTTGGGTCTCCTGCAAAACTAATTGTCATGATTTCTTTATGAAAATTTATGACATAACCAGTTGTATGTGATATTGTATTACTGTCTAGTTAATTGAGCCTAATTTTTTAAATTATTTGTGAAAATGAGTCTTTAGGGACAATAATCTTTTCAAATTTTTCAGGATGGATAATTTTTGCTAATACCTCTAATCCATCAATTGTTCTTATGCTGGGTTTGCTGAAGTATGAATTAGCATCAACTGCAAAAACTTGATTATTTTTTACAGCACTTAGGGAATTCCACTTTTGATCATTTTTTAGAGTACCGCTATATTCGGAAATAGCTCGTTTTACATCAAATCCACATGGCATCAAGATAATTATTTCTGGATCTGCAGTCGATATTTCTTGAAAATCCATGCGTCTTGAATGCTCTCCAATTTTGCTAATTTGGTTACTTCCCCCCGATAATTCAATCATCTCCGGTATCCAATGACCTGCAGTAAAAAAAGGATCAACCCATTCTATTGCTAATACCTTTGGTGTTTTGTCAAAATGTTTATTTTTTATGTTGTTGATTCTTTTTTCAAGGGAATGAATTATTTTTTCTCCATACTTTTCTTTTCCAAGTATTTTTCCCAATTCAGAAACTGATTTTAATATTTCATAAAGATTGTGAGGATCCATTGAATATACTTTTGGCTTTCGTTGAAGTATTGATAATGCCTTATTAACTTGATTTGTATAAGCTGCACATACTTCACATGTTTCCTGCGAAATGATCAAATCTGGATTGGCATTTTTCAAATTACCCTCATCCAAAACAAAAATATCTTTTCCTTCGTTTAGGAGTCTACATGTTGTCTTATCGATCTCATTACTGGTAAGCTTTTCAGAATCTATTACAGAATGAATTACTATTGGTTTGTTTTTTGCATCTGCTGGATACTTGCACTCATGGGTAACTCCAAAAATATTTTCTTGCATTCCAAATTCATATAATAATTCTGTTGCACTTGGCAAAAAAGAGACAATCCTGTTTATTGTCATAAAGACTATACTCCTTTGACACTTAAACATCATCCGTTTACAAGTTGTCAAAAATGCTTCTTAGACAGATTAATAGTCTCAATTTAGCCATATTTTTCATTGCGTTCAGATTCTCAAGAGATTAGACGATCTATCCTAGCAAAGTGGCATGAGACTATTTCAAAATATGGCAACCTCTTTTCATCTGATTCTGTAAATGGGACCAGTCCTCCATCTGTCTTTGTAGGCTCTTATAATTATCCCAAAGTCTTTGTGGGTCCAATGGTTCCTCCTATCCATGGAGATACATCAGTTCTTGATAGTCCAGAACAATGGAAAGGAAAATCTCTTGAAGAAATTGTAAATTTTAGATTAAACCTGATTAGGGGGACACAAAAAATCTCCATTGATAAAACAGAAGGTCGTTACATTGAAAATCTTCAAGAACTCACAATGTCTACAAAACCCATTGACTCTGATCTTGTTTTTACAAAATCTCCCTCCTCAAATATTTCTCTTGATGGTGAAAGTGCCCCTTTTGGCCCAATGGGTGAAATAAAATCTGCAAAATTCTCTGCAAGCGCTTCTGAGAAATCTATCGAAAAGGTATACTATGATCATGATTTGAAAGCCCAGGATGCGGTTTTGAATTTATACAATTCTGGAATTGAAATTTCTAAAATTCAGAAATGTTTTAGCATTGGTATGTTGGGACAAAAAAGAAAAATTGTTCCCACCAAATGGAGTATTACTGCAACTGATGATATTATTTCAAACTCTATCACTTCTGAAATACTTGATTACAGTTTGATAGACACTTGTAAAATTTTCAATTATGACCATTTGGGAAATGTTTTTTCTGTAGTTCTATTTCCTCATAGATGGATTTACGAAATGATCGAGGCTTGGTATTCAAATGGAATCCTGGGGTTTGGTTCTGATTTTGAAGATGCTCGTGGAATTGACCATCCTCCTGCTATTGCTGGAGCCTATTTTGCTGCAAAATTGGGAGTTTTGGAATATTTATCTAAAAATAAAATTCAGGCTGGAGTCCTAATTTTAAGAGAAATTAGACCTGAATATGCAATTCCAGTTGGAGTTTGGCAAGTACGTGAAGGTATTAGAGAAGCAATGAAGCAAAATCCGATGATCTCTGACACTTTTAATAATGCAGTTTCATATGCATCATCCAAAATGAGTATCTCAAAAACTGAATGGATTTCTCATGGCAATATTATTAATATGATAAGACAAAAGACAATGGCAGATTTTTTCTAAGTTGTTTTGAATTTTATTTTTTAAATCATTTTCAAATTTTTGGTTTTTTATTTTCACTCATGGTGAAAAAAATTACCTGAATCTGTGTCCGCATATAATAAAAAATAAGTTTGACCTGCGAGATATGTTTTATTGAATTGAGCAATAATTGGATTTATTTCTGATAGGATATGCCCTAAAGTAATCTTACCCTCTTTGAACTCTTCTAATAACTTCAGGAATTGTATTTTTTCAAATTTATTTAAATCATTAGAGAAAAATCCAAAAATATGCATTATTACATTAGAATGAGTCTTAATAGTGGGCTCTTTCTTAAATGAATTTTCTAGATGAACTTCATATTCATCTAATATTTTTGTTAATTTTGTTTTTTCTTTGTTTGCAACAATGTTTCCTAAAATTTTTAGCTCGTTTTGATCATGTGCCATTAACATATATTTATTTGAAGCATGAAATGATACCAGTTCTTTGATTTGACTTGATGATTTAATGCTTCTGAATCTATTTCTCACAAATTCTTTGACATCATTTTCTTGAACATGTCTAGTCTTTGAAGTCTCAGGATCTTTGTTCACTTTTGAAATTCCTTTTAATTTGAATATAAACAAAATCAGAAATTTTTTTGATTACCACTAGAATAATTACGAGGCTCGTAAACTAGAAAATTACCACTAGAATTTAATTTACCACTAGCTTATATATCATAAATTAAAAAAAGGATTAATGAAAACAGCAATTACATCAATTGTCGCAATTCTTTTGATAGGCTCTATCACATCTTTAGCATACGCTGAAGTACCCGGATGGGTTAAAAATAACGCAGGCTGGTGGGCTGATGGTACTATCTCTGAATCTGAATTTTTGACTGGAATAGAATTTCTCATTAAAGATGGAATCATTATAGTTCCTCAAACGACTGCCGTATCTACTGGTTCTTCTGATGGAGTTCCTGAATGGGTTAAAAACAGCGCAGGCTGGTGGGCAGATGGAATAATAACTGATGGTGAATTTGTAAATGGCATTCAACATTTGATAAAGACTGGATTAATTACAGTTTCAACAAATGTTGAATCTAAAGAAAAAATACCATCTGCATCAAATACTGATTCTCATTTAAGTTCGCTAGAGGCAGAACTTGAAAAATGTTCTGAAATTACAAAGTCATACAAAAGATTAGATTGCGAAAAGCCAATAAAACAAGCCATAAAATTACATGAATACAAAGTGGGTGCCCAAAAATTTATTGCTGGACCAATTACATACTATTGGTTTGGTATTGGTAGTGAAGGCAACGAATTTGAAATTAGTCCTAGTGGACAAGCAATGTTATCAATTCGAATGCTAGCTGATAACACTAGCGATAAGGTGACTGCACTTAACTGTACAAGTCCATCTATATGCAACTATGATGTTTGGGATGGCTCGAAGTCATTCAAATATTCTGGAATGGATTTCACAAGTGGTCAAATTGTATTGAATCCTGGTGATGCAAGAGAATTCAATATTCTATTTGGACCTAATATAGGATATGGTGGAACTGAATTCAAATATGATCCATCAAAGACATATGAATTTAGAATCAATGAAGACTTTGCAAAATTGAGTATTCCTCTAGACTTGAATTAATCTTCAAGTACTTTTTTCTTTATTTTTGATAATTCATTCAATCAAAGGGCATAAATTCAAGATTTTATATTCTAAAATGAAAAGATGAGTCAAAATACAACAGAATCCTTGTTTTCTGATTATGGAATATTTGTCATTGATGAAAATAAGGACTTTTTATTTCCCGGAATTGAGATTAAAATTGAAAAAATAGGACCAAATGTTTTTTCATATAGTAGAAAAGATTCTGAAAATAATCTTGTTGAAAAAATGATTCCGACTACGTCTGATCAACTTATCCTTGAATTTTCTCCTATCAGACCTTTGAATTACCCTGCTAGAAGGACAAATTATGTCTATTTGGAATTGGAGACTCCTGTATTTCTATCTGAAGGTGCTGCAGCAAAAATTTTTGCTCGTTGTCCTATTGAAATAGGTATTTTTTTGGTTCATGATGAACATAAGGATTCGTTGGATTGGTTTTCTTGCGATCCTATAAATTCAAGATTTGGTCTTTATGGAAATCCTGAATCAGGAACTCTGTGTAAGTACTCAAAATCAAATATTGTGGCGTCATATGATGACTCCACTCCCTATTTTGATTCAGTTATGGAAATTAATTTAAAAAATAATTTGGACAGAGGATACCTCTTGTCTAAAATAATTTTCCCAATCTCTGATAATGCAATTTACTATCAAAAAAATAAAGCAATTGTTGATTCCTTGGATGTAATCTTGAAGAAAAAAGTTCTTATTGAAATTATTGATGTTGCATCTAAAAAAATAGATTCATCATGGACAATGTCCCCAACATTTGAGGGAGTAACTACTGCAAAAAAAATGGATATGGGTCTTGAATAATGGCTATAGACATTTTACAAAGTTTTGCTGATATGGAAATTACTCAAGGACTTTCTGTTCTTTCTTTAATAATTGGAGCTATAATAATTGGTGCTGGCTTCATTGTTGCTAGAACATTTAGGTTATTATTTACAAAATATTATGCTCCAAAATTATCAAAAGATGTTGCACAAAACTGGGGAAAGATATTATATTTTACAATAATCATAATTTCATTTTTAATTTTTACATCAACAACTGGTTTTGATTTTTCCGGATTACTAGTTGCTGGAGGAATTTTTGGAATCATAATTGGTTTTGCAACTCAATCTGTTGTTTCTAATTTAATTTCTGGAATATTTTTGATGATTGAGAAACCTGTAAAACAAGGTGATAAAGTTGAAATCCCTGGAACAGAAATCTCTGGAACTTTACTTGATATTAGTACATTTTCTGCTCGCATTAGAAGATTCGATGGAACGATTCTTAGAGTTCCAAATGAGTCATTTTTTACCTCTAACATTCGCTCACTTACATCAACCCCTGTTAGAAGATCAGAGGCAATTATCTCAATTGCTTACAAAGAGGATATTGAGGGTGCCATCTCTGTCATGGCCAAAGAAATAAGAAAAAGTATGCCTTATGTTTTGATTTTACCTGAACCTGAATTTAGAATAAAGCAATTAGCTGATTCAGGTGTAAATATCGAGGTTTTAGTGTGGCATACAAGAGAGGATTGGGATCAAGTGGGTCCAAAATTGCTCCAAGTTGCAAAGAAAGCATTAGACGTTGCTGGAATAGAAATCCCATTCCCACAGCGTGTTATTTGGAAAGCAAAAGAATAAAAAAAATTTATGCTTTAATTTCTGAGTTAATTTGGTTTTTCTTTGCTTGTCTTTTCTTGATAAGACTAAACATTATCATTCCCACATTAATGATTGAAACAATTTCGATTAAATCCACTCCGTAAAGGAACCAATCGATTACTGGGTGAACTCTTGATACAATTCCAGCTTCTAACATAATGTCTGCATTCCAAACCATATGTGGAATCTGAATAAATTGTATGATTGCGATTAATATCACACTTCCCAAAATTTTGTTTTCATACCAGTTCCAAAACTTATTCCATACATTCATGTTGTAATTTGTCTTGCAACTGTATTAAACACTGTGAAAATTAGATTCAACTAATTAGACCTCCCTAATTTTTTTACGCATGTTTTTAGTTAGTTTGTACTAATTAGTATGAACTAATTTTCAGCTTTGATGAATTCTTTTTTCATCCAAATAGTTTTTTCTTTATGATCAATTAATTCAACATTCATTTCATTTAATTTGTCTCTAATTTTATCTGCTTCTGAAAATTCTTTATTTTTTCTAAATTCTTCTCTGCTAATAATTAATTCATCAATTTCTTTTTTTTGTTCTTGTGTTATCTTTGGAATGTTTAATCCTAAAATTTTTGACATTCTATTGAATTCATTTTTTATAATGTCTGCATCTTGTATTCCTAGTTTTTCATCAGCTGCTAGTCTATTTGCCTCTTTAACAAGTTGAAAAAATGCTACTAATGCAAGATGAGTGTTAAAATCATCTTCTAATGCACTATCAAAATCTGTTTTTATTGTTTTAATTGGTGACTCCATCTCACTTGGAAGATCTTTTTCTGTATGCAGTAATTCAAAATAACATGTTTCAACTTGTCTCCATTTTGTAAGATTCTCTTTTAGCAATTCTTCAGAATAATCAATTGGTTTTGAATAATGTCCTGATAGGCAAAATAATCTGATTACATTTGAGCCCCAATTTTCTAGAACATGTTTAATTGATTTTATGTTTCCAAGAGACTTGGACATTTTTTCACCATTTATTGTTACCATGCCTACGTGCATCCAAATTTTTGCAAATTGAGAATTTGTATATGATTCTGATTGGGCAATCTCATTTTCATGATGAGGAAATATCAAATCTCTGCCTCCACCATGAATGTCAAAATTTTCACCAAGATACTTTATGCTCATTGCAGAACATTCTATGTGCCATCCTGGCCTTCCTTTTCCCCATGGGCTTTCCCAAACAGGTTCTGCCTTTGAAAATTTCCAAACGGCAAAATCTAATGGATCTCTTTTTGCCTCATCTACTTCAATCCTAGATCCTGATTGCAACTCATCAATCTTCTTTTTGGATAGCTTTCCATACTCTGGGAATTTTGATACTGAAAAATATACTCCATTTTTAGAAGTATATGCTATTTGTTTTGAAATTAATTTTTCAATAAATTTGATAATATCTTGAATGTGTTCTGTTGCTTTGGGGTAGTTGGTTGCTCTTTTTACATTTAATCCATCAAAATCTTTGAAATAATTTTCAATATATTTAGTACTAATTTTTTCTGCAGTGGTATTTTCTGCATTTGCTTTATTGATGATTTTATCATCTACGTCTGTGAAATTCTGAATAAACTCTATTTCAATTCCTTTATCTTCTAGAAATTTTCTAAGTGTGTCAAAAACAATTATTGTTCTTGCATGTCCTATATGTGATTCATCATACACTGTTACCCCGCAAAGATAAATTTTCATCTTTTTTGAACTATCTAATTCCTGCTTTGAGTTTGATAATGTGTCTTGTATTTTCATATTATTCTTTGAATGGTTTTTCTGGTAATGTTCTTTTGTGTTTGCTATTTTTGTTTAGTTGAACTATTTTATCGATTACTTCTTTTTCAATTGCCAATGTTTTTTCTGTTTCATCTAATGACATCTTTTTTTCATTTAGGCAATATAGGATTGAATCTATTTCTTCATATGATGCCCCTAATTCCTCTTCAGCTTCATGGTCTTTCCATAAATGTGGACTGCTCTTTTTTGCAATTACGTATTCTGGAACTCCTAGATATGATGCAATCTCTCTTACTTGGAGTTTATACAATGAGATAATTGGAGTAATGTCGGATGCTCCATCTCCATGTTTGGTAAAATATCCTAATAGATATTCACTTTTGTCACTGGAACCCAAAACTAGATAATTTTTGGCGTTTGCATAGTAATACAGAATGTTTGTTCTTATTCTTGCACGTAGATTTCCCTTTGCCATTTCATTGGGTTCTAGATACATACTGTATTCATTAACAATTGGTTTGATGTCGATTAATTTGTATTCTATTCCAGTTAGTGAAATCATTTTCAATGCATCTTCAGTTTCTGATTTTGGGGTAATTGAAGTGTCTGGCATAATAATTGCCATCGTTTTCTCTTTTAGTTTTCTTTTACAGATGTACGCTAAAACAGAAGAATCAACTCCTCCACTTAATCCTAAAATCACTCCCTTTGAATTGCTAATTCTAATTTGCTCTTCAAGGAATTCTTCAATTTTTACTGTAATAGATGAATAGTCTTGATTTTTTATTTCATTAATAATATCTTGATTCAATAATTTATTTTCATAATCCGTTAGAATAAAAATTGTGCCTAAAGATTAATTTCAATTAGTTCATTTTGAACACACATTATCCCATATAGCTACTTGCTTATGATACGTTACAGAATAATCTGTGCCCAACATAACCCATACCTAGCACATGGAAAGGGATTTTGTCCCTTCTCCTTTGCTTTTATTGAAAATTTGGAATACTTTTAGATGTCCACATAGATGCCATCATCTCTGGATTCTACAGGATATGTTGCTAATTTTACATCCTTTAGATAATCTGTAAGCTCACCTGTCTTGATGTTATAATGCCAAAAATGTAATGGGCATTCTACAATGTCCCCATCAAGTTTACCTGGTGCAATGGAACCGTCTTGATGTACACATAGATCATCTATTGCATGATATCCATCTTGGTTAAAAATTGCGATTTGTTTGCCCTCAATTTTGAATGCTTTACCTTTACCCGCAGCAACTGCGCCTTTGTCTGCAATCTTTTTCCAAGCCATTGTTTTTGTGATATATTTGTCATTTATTTAGATTCGCATGATAGAATTTTATAGTGTAATTCAAGGGTTTGATTATTGAGCAAAGTAAAGTCTAGTCCAAAATTGATCAAGGAAGGTAAATTATCTTATGAATGGGCTCGATCTCATATGCAAATTTTGGATAATACAATTAACCGCTTTAAGAAATCAAAACCCCTCAAAGGTGTAACCCTTGGATTTTGTCTTCATATTACAAAAGAGACATCTGTTTTGTTAATGGGTGCAAAAGAATTAGGTGCTACAGTTGCTTGTTGTGGTGGAAATCCATTGACAACACAAGATGACATTGCATCTTTTTTGGTATCTCAAGGAATTCATGTATATGCATGGCATGGACAGTCAGTCAAAGATTATGATTGGTGTATAGACCAAGTATTGAAACACAAACCCACCATTCTAACAGATGATGGTGCAGATATGAATATCAAAGCACATTTTGATAAGAGATTCACAAATTTGAAAATCCTTGGCGCAACAGAAGAAACTACTGCAGGAGTAACAAGAATTAGAGCAGTAGAAAATCAGGGCAAACTTCGCTATCCTGTAATTTTAGTTAATGAAGCATATACAAAACACATGTTTGATAATCGATATGGTACTGGACAAAGTACAATTGATGGCTATCTACGTGCAATGAATTTACTTATGGCCTCAAAACGTATAGTTGTTGTAGGCTATGGTTGGGTTGGCCGTGGTGTTGCATCACGGTGTCATGGAATGGGTTCCAAAGTTATAGTTACTGAAATTGATCCTGTAAAAGCACTTGAAGCTCATATGGATGGCTTTGAAGTAATGCCAATGTCCCAAGCTGCAAAGATTGGTGATATGTTCATTACATGTACTGGAATGACTAGTGTAATTAGAAAAGAACACATCTTACAAATGAAAGATGGTGCAATTATGGGAAATGTTGGTCACTTTGATGTTGAAATTGATAGTGAATTCTTGCTAAAAAAATCAAAGAATGTAAAAGAAGTACGACCTAATCTTGATGAATGTACTTTGAAAAATGGAAAAAAAGTTTATCTTATTGGACAAGGACGTCTTGCAAACTTGGTTGCAGCAGAAGGACATCCTCCCGAAGTAATGGCACAATCATTTTCAAATCAAATTCTCTCTGTCTTGTATATTCTAAAGAATCACAAGAAAATGGAAAATAAAATTATTAATGTTCCTGAAGAAATTGATAAGCAAGTTGCAGTAGATGCTCTCAAAGCTATGGATGTAAAAATTGACAAACTTACTCCAGAGCAGGTAAAGTATGCTAACAGCTGGTAAAACTTCTTAACCCTAATCCTGCTCCTGACAAGTATCTGATGAACAAAAAAGCAATCATTACAAGTGCATTACCATATGCAAATGGGGAAATTCATCTAGGTCATGTTGCTTCAACATATTTGCCTGCAGATGTAACGACTAGATTTTTAAAACAAAATGGTGTGGAAGCTTATTACTTTTGTGCCTCTGATGATTTTGGTACTCCTATACTAATCCAATCTGAGAAAGAGGGGAAAACACCTGAAGAATATGTTGCCCATTGGAATAAACGCGATTATGAGGATTTTACTTCCTTTGGAATTCAATTTGATTATTTTTACAAGACAAGCTCTTTGGAAAATATCGAATTTGTTCAAGATGTCTTCAAAAAACTAAATGATGCAGGTCACATTTATGAAAAAGAGATAATTCAATTCTATTGTAATAACGATAAAAAATTCTTACCTGACAGATATGTTAAGGGGCAATGTCCATATTGTGATGCCGAAGATCAATACTCTGATCTTTGTGAAAGTTGTGGTCGAGTTCCTGAAGAAATTAAAAATCCAGCATGTTCAATTTGTGGGCAGACGCCAACTAAAGAGAAAACAACACATTATTTTTTCAAACTCAAAAATTTTGGTGACTCTTTAACTAAATGGCTAGAAGAAAATGAAAAATTACAAAAAGATGTAAAAAAGTATGTTCAAAACTGGATAAAATCAGGATTAATTGATTGGGATATTACTCGTGATATCTCATGGGGAGTTCATGTGCCTCTAGATGATGCTAAAGACAAAGTATTCTATGGTTGGTTTGATAATCACTTGGCTTACATTTCAACAGCTTTAAAGTTTTTTTCTGATCATAACATTGATGGAAAAGAATTTTGGAATTCAGCAGACATTTATCATTTTATTGGCAAGGATATTGTTTATCATCACTATCTATTCTTACCTGCAATGCGACTTGGAATTAACAGTGAATACAAACTGCCCGATTACATTCCAACTAGAGGACATCTAACTTTACAATCCAAGAAAATCTCTAAAAGTAGAAACTGGTATATTGGTTTGAAACAATTCTTAGAATACTACCGTGCAGACTATCTTCGTTTTTACCTCATCTCAATAAATCCATACTCCCAAGACGACTTGAATTTTGATTGGGATGATTTTACAACTAGAATTAATTCAGAATTGATAGGAAATCTTGGAAACTTTGTAAATCGAGCTCTAGGATTCACCAAAAAGGCTTTTGACGGTACTGTTCCTAAAGCTGAATCTTTTGATGAAAAGGATTTGGAGGTTGAGCAAAAAATCAAAAATCTTTCAACTGATGTTGGGACACTGATGGAACAAAATCATCTTGATAGAGCTTTGAAGAAGATTATGGAGTTCTCATCTTATCTTAACCAATATTTTCAACATAAAGAACCTTGGAAAAAAGGTCCTGGAACTACCAACTGTGTTTATCTTTCAGTAAATGCAGTCAAAACCTTGGCAATAGCAATATTCCCATTCATGCCTGAATCTGCCCAAAAGATTTGGAAACAATTGGCAATTGATGGTGATGTATCTGAGGCCTCGTGGAGTGATCTTTCAGAATTGAGTATTCCATCTGGTCATGTTTTGGGAGATTCCTCACCACTATTTGAAAAAGTTGAAGAGTCTGATATTGAAAAATACAAAAAACAATTAGGACATTTTGAATAGACATGAAAATAATCCCTAGGATCTCTACAAGAGGATACTATGAACTTTCAACAGGAAAAACCATTAAAAATAATAATTACTATTTGTACCCAAAAAAAGATTTTAAAAAATTAATCGGTTCTAAGGAAATTACTATAATGATTCATGGATTAAGAAATGATAATGCTGGTGCTATTGCCAAAGTTTTATTGGCAAGAAATCGATTGAAAAAACTGGGTTACTCTCATCCAGTAATTGGATTTAGTTATGATTCAAACACAACTGGTGCACATTTGATTAAACATGCAAAACATGCACTTGCAGTAGGAGTAATAATAGCCAAGAAAAATGGACGAAATCTTGGAAAATTTATTGAAGAGTTTAAACTCTCTAGTCCTAAAACAAAGATTCGATTAATGGGCCACTCTTTAGGTTCTCAAGTAATACTAAGTACTGCAGAATATTTATCAAAAAAGAAAGAAAACAAATCTCTTATTGACAGTGTTTACTTTTTTGGCGCTTCAATCACAGAAGATATTCCATCCTCAAAAAAATACGGAAAAATTCTAGAAAAAGTTATTGATAAAAAAATTGTTAATCATTTTGCCCCTACTGATGAAGTGCTCAAATGGGCTGATGGTAAAAAGTATGTTTTAGGACCACTTGGTCTCAACGGTGCAACTGGAAAACCTATCAAAAAATATCATCAAAAATTAGTTAAACCAAAAAACCACAGGTTTGCCAGTTATGCTCAAGTTTTAGCCTCATTTCCTTAGTTTTTTTGATAACTATTAGCTAGTATGATTCATACGTCATCCTTTAATACAAATTCCACAAGCCATTCTTATCATGACATCTGTACCTAGTATCTCTAATCAAAAGTCTATCTTGTATCACTTGGGCATTATTGCTGATGCTTCAGATTCTGTATTAGATCTTTCAGAGTATCCGTGCTAGTATAGTTTTTAGAACCTAGTTTTCATCTTTGATTATTGGTAAAATCTGTCAACTTTGTTGTTTTAGGAAAACAAGACATTGCAGCAGAATTTGGAAAGAAAGGAACTGTGACGGATCTTTCTTTGTATGACCGAAAAGAATCTGATATTATCAAAACATGGGTGACTCCTTCTGGCTTTCCCGAAAAAATTCAGCCTCTCTTTCAGGCAATCAATTTGGCTGAATATGTAATATTTTATGTAGATAAATTAGACAAATTTACAGGCGAACAAATCATTGCATTGGATTCCTTAAAAAAAGAAAAAGGAATCTTATCTCATACTTTTGATGTTGATGAAACAAAACTTGATTCCATGATAAAGGGAACTGTAATAGAAAATTATAGCAAAGTTGAATTTGATAAAATCAAAGAAGAAATGGATAAACTTGAACCTCTATCAATTGAGGGCAAATCTGAGATGGTAATTGATCATTGCTTTGATGTAAAGGGTGTGGGAACTGTAATTCTTGGAAAAGTAACTAATGGGAAAATAAAACAATATGATAATTTGAAATTATATCCTGCAGGAATTGATGTTTTAATAAAATCAATTCAAATGCATGATGATCCTGTAGAAGAATCTGTGTGCCCTGCACGAGTTGGTCTTGCAGTAAAGGGTGCGAAACCTGATGAGGTGGGACGTGGTGATATCATATCTGAAGATGGTTTAGTTGATGTTAAAACAGAGATTATTATTGACTTTCAAAAGAGTCCGTTTTACAAGAGTGACATTTCGGAAAATCAAGGCTGCCTAGTAAACATTGGATTACAAATCAAAGCAGCAAAATTCACATCAATTACTCCTCTGAAATTAACATTTGAAAAGCCAATAGTGTGTAAGAGAGGACAAATTGCTGTAATTTTAAAACCTGAATCTACAACAATTAGGATTCTTGGTAGTGGAACTATACAATAGAGTAATTTAATAAAATCTTAATCAATGATTTCTTATGCGTGGGTTAATGATGGGGAGGTTTCAGCCTTTTCATCTGGGACATTTAGATCTAGTGAAACAAATTCTCAATGAATGTGATGAAGTAATTATTGCAGTTACCAGTTCTCAGTTTAATTATTTGGAAAAAGATCCATTCACTGCTGGTGAACGAATTGAAATGATTCATGACTCATTAACAGAATCAAAAATTGATTTA
>JBFIEJ010000010.1:0-24404 GCA_041603475.1 Candidatus Nitrosopumilus sp.
GAATCTACAGTTTCATCTTCAGAAAAAACTACTGAAGAAAAAGCAAATTCTGAAACTGTAAAAGCAGAATCAGAAGCAAAAGTAGCTGAAGATGCAGCAGCAAAAGCAGAATCAGAAGCAAAGGCTGCATCTGAGGCAGCAGCAAAAGCAGAAGCTGCAGCAAGAGAAGCCGAGGAAGCAGAAGCTGCAGCAAAAGCAGCTTTAGAAAAAGCAGCCCAAGCAAAAGCAAAAGCAGAAGCCGCTGCAGAAGAAGAATACAAAGCAATTGCAGCCGAAGTTAAAGCAGAGGCAGCAAAAGCTCCAGATTATACTTTCAAGAGACAGGGAGAAGAAATTTTTAGACGAGAAATGGGAGAACCAGAATTTTTCTTAGATAAAAAAGATAGATTCCCAAGACCTATTTTATCACAAGATGAACAAGAATCTCTTACAAGAAAGGCAGAGATCCCACAAGATCAGACTCCTGCATATGTTCCACAACATGTTCTAAGTCCTGAATTTGGTGGAGTGTCAAACTATGAACGAGGTGTAGACTCATTCTTAGAGGAGTCACGACAAAGATTGCAAACATTAAAAAATGATCCTGAAGCTACTGCCAAACAAATTAGAGAAGCCGAAAATGATGTTATTTACTTAGAGTCTTTACATGAGAATTTCTTTATTGGTATGAATGTATTTAGAACTGCAAAGGGTGGACGGGACAAGATTAAAGCTTGATGGTGAATGAGTTGAGTAAAGTAAGTTTTGATGTAATGAATGCAAGA
The DNA here is from genome assembly GCA_041603475.1 of Candidatus Nitrosopumilus sp. Lineage (GTDB taxonomy): Archaea > Thermoproteota > Nitrososphaeria > Nitrososphaerales > Nitrosopumilaceae > Nitrosopumilus. Next base: position 765 of record JBFIEJ010000010.1, read on the forward strand.
GTAACTTTCAAAAATGTTCCTATTCATCAACTTGCAAAATTTACTTTCAAAGATATCCCTGCAGCATGTGAGGCTTTTGAAAAAATTCCTAGTATTGATGAATGTATAATTATACAAACTGCAAGTAGAGTTGAGATTATTACTGTTAGCAATGTAGAAACTGATGATTCACCTGATGCAAGAAGACCAGAAGGAAAGGCTCTTGTATTAAATCAAATTAAAGAGACTTGGATTTCATTATCATCATTAGAACAAATCGATATTGATCATTTTGATCAAACACTTGAAGTTTACAAGGGTGATGATGTTTATCTTAATCTTTTAAGATTGGCATCTGGATTAGATTCTGTAGTAGTTGGAAAAAAGGAAGTTTATGATGAAGTGATACAATCTTTGACTAAAGCAAAGGAGGCAGGCACAGCTGGCCCAATTCTTAACAAATTGTTTGACAGTGTTATTAGATTATCAGGAAGGATGAGGGAGACTACGGGAATTGAAAAAAATGTAATTTCTATTGGTGATGTTGCTGTAAGATTAGTTGAAGAGAAGGCAGGACTTGATGGTAAGAAAAAAGTCTTACTTATTGGTACTGGAGAGTCTGCTGCACGAGTTGCAAAAACATTAAACAAAAAAGGAATTGCCTTTGATGTAACTAGTAGAACTCTTGATCGTGCTACAGGGTTTTCAACTATTTTGGGTGGAACCCCAGTTGATTTCAATGATGTGTTATCTGGTTTTGATAAATACGATATTATTTTTGTTGCAACAACTGCTGACTACTTTTTAATCACATATGATAGAATTAGATTAGTAATGGAAGACAAGACAAAAGGTACACTGATTTTAGATTTATCTGAACCAAGAACAGTTGATGAAGGTATTACTGCTCTTCCTGGAATCAAGCTGTTGTTCAAAGATCAAATCTCAGAAATTTATGAAGAGAATGTAAAAGCTAGAGCAGGTATTGTTCCAGCAGTTGAGAAGATTATTGAAAAAGAACTTCCAATCCTTGCAGCTAGAATGACAAATTTAGAAAATTAGTAATTTTACAGACCTTGTTTTCTTAGAAGAAATTGCATGATTGCTTCTTTAGAATAGTCTATTCCATGTTCTTCATCAGTATGTGATCTAAAGTCATCGATTACTTTTTCGATTTCCCCTTCAGCTACAAAATCACATTCAAAACCATAATCAATACACTTTAGTTTTGCCATACCTTGTGAAAAAATAATCAATATAAAAATCCACAGGTATGCTTTTCCTAGTAATAACTAATCTTGAGTGTAAAATTGGATGATAAACTAATTTTCTAAAATGTCTGATTTATCCATAGGACTCATACTTGATACCAAAACTTCCATCTGGCTTTTTTTCATGTTCTGTAACAAAGCCCTTTGGTCCCAAGTATTCAATTACACCATCAATGGTTCCCTGATATCCACAAATGTAGATGATTGTATTTTCAGGTGTAATCTCTTCACCCACCATCTCTTCAACAGGTGATAGTCCTGTCTTTTTATCTGGCTTGAAGAATGATTCGACCCTGCCTACATGTCCTGACCATGATCTGTTGAAAAATTCTTTTGGTCTACTAATTGCTGCTCTGTATCTGAAGTTCCATTGATCCCTGCCTCTTCTTTCGCTCTCATTTTCTAAATCTGTTAATAGTCTCTTGTAACTTAATTCATCAACATAACTTGCGCCATGTAAAACAACAACTTCTCTTTTATCATTAGTGTCATGGAAATGTTTTGCAAATGCAATAAATGGTGCAAGTCCAGTTCCTCCGCCAACACAAATAATTCTTCTATTATCTTTTTTTCCATTTGGTAATTTATCACTAATTTGTAATGCTGCTCCTGTTGGATCACCAAGAAACACTTCATCACCTTCATTTGCATAAAATAATTCTGTTGTAACTCTACCTGGAAGTGGTTTTCTTACCCATCTAATTACAAATTCATAATAATCTCTATTTTCTGCATGTGATGCAATAGAATATGCTCTTCTAACTATCTTTTTTTCTGAAGGTATTGGAAGACCTATTGTTAGAAATTGACCAGTTTTGTACTCAGGAACTCCTTTCTCTGGAACTAGTCGTATGATTACAAGATCTTCTTTGAGCAATTCCATATAGGTAACTTTTGCTTTTGTCTCAGATACCATACATGTTATTTTTTTGCGACTTTGGATAAATATATTTCTGTTATAATGAGTTTGAAAATTACAATTTCTATTCTAAAATATAGAAATTATTGAGATCTTCTTGATATTGATACCTTTTTTGACCTAATCTTTGATTGGATTAATTTGTGACACTATCTCATCTAGAATTTTTTGATTAGCAGCTGCTATGAAAGAAACTCTAGTTTCATAACTTAGATTTGCATCTAAAGGATTCAAATTTTCATCTAATAGTAAGCCTCCAGCTTCTTTTACAATTAGATACCCAGCAGCAATATCTTGAATTCTAATTTTGCTCCTCAAATCAATAAAAATATCCATGTGTCCCTTTGCAAACAATGCCATCTCCAATGCATTAGCGCCGAAATGTCTAGTGTGATCATATTTTTCATATACATGATGCAATCGTTTCATCAATTCAGTTGATGCCCCTGAAGTGTTAATTCCGACTATCTTGTATATTGGATCCTCTCCATGTACCTTGATCTTCTCTTCGTTGAAAAAAGAACCCTTGTTTTTTGTAGCCCAATACATTTCTCCATTTGAAAGATTTGTAATAACGCCATCTGTAATTGAACTTAGTCTATCTTCAGTTGCAAATGCAAGTGAGCTACAGAAAAATGGAACGCCCCTAACTGCATTTGCAGAACCATCTATTGCATCCATGATGACATATCCTTTTGGATTGTCAGATAATTCTACTCTGCCACATTCTTCACCCAAAACTATACAATCAAAATTAATTTCTTTAAGATAATCTAAAACTGTTTTTTCAGCAATAATATCGATGTTTCTTGAAATGTCTCCACCTGCACCCACTCCGAAATCTCCTGAAGCCTGTTCCGTTCCTGCAATGTCTTTTACATTTTCATAAATTTTATTTGAAGCATTACGAAGAATTTCAATTACTTCCATTATTCAACTTGAAGACTTCGTAATTTAAGTGAAGAATTCCTTTTGAAAGCATAAATAACAATAAGGAAGCTTAACGTTTGTGAGTGGAAAAGATCAATCAGTTGTAAGTAAAGAAGCTTTGATGAGTACAAAACCAGGAAAACAAATAATGAAACAAGGTTTATTCAAATCAAAAGGTTTCAAATTATTTAACAAGTACAAAGAAGAAACTGAAAAAGAATTTCCAAATTTTGCAGATAGATTTGCTCAAGGTCTTTTAAATGAAATTAAATCTGATTCTAATCCAAACGCAACTCAGCAGGCATTCGGAGATGAGGTAGGTTCAACAGAAATAATTCTTAATGCATCAGAAATTGAGCCTATAAAATCAAAATTAGAAAGTCCTGACGTTCTAAAAGACAGAGTACTTCGAATTCTAAATTCAAATTTCGTTAAAATGACATTTCCTGTTTTTAATGCACTATTTGATGGTGCAGCAGAATACACTGGACGAAACGATCCACAATTAAGACAAGATATGGTTGAAGGTCACATTCTAGCAATTGATCTCAGTGAACCAATGGACAGAATTGTTGACAAAGATGAAGATTTGGACTTTCTTGATGATTATAAATTGATGAATCCATACATTCTGAAATTAGCTCGTGATAAAATTTCTAAAGGTGGAGATCAAGTGCTAAAGGAGTTTGAAGAAGGATTCAAAGATGCACGAGTTGGACAATATCTTGATGAAAAATTAAAATCAAAACCAACAAAAATTACTGAAGAAGAGATGACTTTATCGTATAAAAAATACAGAGCAGTAATGGGAACTGCAGGGAGGAACATGGCATTGGCTGAAAGACCTCTTGGTGAAATTTTCTATTTAGGGATGGCAAGAGCTGCTGAAGGTGTTGGTTGTGGAAATGAAATTGAAGATTCCATTAAGAATGGTTTTGTAAAGATCCCTTCTTGGCCACTTTACTATTCACTATTGTCTAATGATGTCAAAAAAGGATTTGAAATTACCTTGGAAAAAAGTAATTTGTACTTGAAGGATGCCAGACTTGCACTTGAATTACTTCCTGAAGGATTTTCACATAAAGAATTTTTAGAATTTTTGTTTTTGACTGTTGAGCACTATAATCAATATTGGTACAATCAATTACAAAAGGCTAACAAATGGTCAGAGTTTGAATCCAAACTTCCAAAGTGATTAACTTGATGTGGTCTGAAAAATACCGACCTCATAATATTTCTGATATGGTAGGAAATGAAGAATCTCGTTCAGCAGTGATGGAGTGGTTTGCAAAATGGAAAAAAGGAACAAAACCACTATTGCTAGTTGGCCCCCCGGGAATTGGAAAAACTACTATTGCTTATCTTGTGGCCAAACAGTTTGGATATGATATGATTGGCCTTAACGCCAGTGATGCTAGAAGTAAATCCAGAATTAATGAAATTCTCATGCCTGTTTTAGGTAATGTTAGTGTAATGGGTACTCCAATGATATTTGTAGATGAGGTAGATGGAATTCATGGACGAAGTGATTATGGTGGAGCATCTGCACTTATTGATATTTTAAAAGAGCCAACAGTTCCAATTGTTCTTGCTGCAAATGATGACTCGTTAGATAAAATGAAAGGAATTAAAAAAGTTGTAAAGACTGTACAGTTCAAAAAAATTCCTCCAAGATTGTTACGAGTGTATCTAGAAAATATCTTAAAAAAAGAAAGTGCAAAACTAAGTCCTGGATCATTGATCAAAGTAATAGACAAATCTCGTGGAGACATTCGTTCAATGATAAATTTAGCTCAATCATTAGTAACAGGATTTAATCCACAAACAGAAAAAACTTTCGAATCAATTAATGTTGAAGAAGGAATTAATGCATTCTTTAAAGCAAATTCTATTGATGAAGCAAGAATTATTTTATATTCAATGCAAATTGATCCAAGAGAAAAAATTAATGCATTCTATTCTAGTATTATTACTAGTAATCTTGAAAACTCTACACTTTCAAAATATCTGGAAATAATTTCTGAAGCCGATATGCTTTATGGGAAAATAATGAAGCATCAAAATTGGAGATTATTACGTTACCTTAATGATATTCTAATTAAATTGTATCAAAAAGATGATCGAATTCGATACACACAATATAATTTGTCATGGCCATTATTGAATAGAATTCGTTGGGATGGAGCAAAAATAAAAGCACTATCAGCTGTAATGGCAAAAAAATTACACTTGTCAACTAGTGCATTTGTTACACTATGTTTACCATATGTTTTATTTTGCATCAAAAATAAATCCCTTGAACTGGATCTTCAAGAAACATTTGGAGATATTATAGAAAAGGAGATTGAAAACATATGAGCTGGAGAAAAATTCCAATGAAATTTCCCGGAACTTGTATTGTTTGTAATGAAAAAATAGAAATCAATGAAATTGGACTGTGGGCAAAAGGACTGGGAGTAAAGCATGAAAAATGTGCTGAAATCAATGAGTTACAATGTATCGTCTGTGGAGGACCTGCTGGTTGTCCAACTTGTGAATTTCAGGATAATTGTGATATCCCAAATGTGTCTCAACTATGCATCTGCAAGAAATGCAGTGAGGAAAAAGAGGTTTATACCATATATACTAAATCTGCAAAAAAGAAATTTTCAATTCTTAACTCCTGAATTTCTAAAATAAACAATGATCAGTGGTTTTTTATAAAATTTTGATATTGTTGAGAATATCAAACTAAATTAATATAGGAAACCGTTTTGCTTTAGATCACTGTTATGCATTCTGAAAAGATTGAAGGATATACTAAGAAGAATAACACAGCATTACAAGGAGGGGGTCAAGATCGTATCAAGGCTCAACATGACAAAGGAAAATTAACTGCCCGTGAGAGAATAGATCTTTTACTTGATGAAGGCACATTTACTGAAATTGATCCATTAACCACACATCATTATCATGAATATGATATGCAAAAAAAGAAATTTTTTACAGATGGTGTAGTTGGGGGTTATGGCAATGTAAACGGCAGACAGATCTTTGTCTTTGCTTATGACTTTACAGTTCTTGGAGGAACACTTAGTCAGATGGGAGCCAAAAAAATTACAAAATTAATGGATCATGCAGTTAGAACTGGTTGTCCAATTATTGGAATTATGGATTCAGGTGGTGCAAGAATTCAAGAGGGCATTATGAGTCTTGATGGATTTGCAGATATTTTCTATCACAATCAATTAGCTTCGGGAGTTATTCCACAAATTACTGCAAGTATTGGTCCATCAGCTGGTGGTTCAGTGTATTCTCCAGCAATGACTGACTTTGTTATTATGGTTGAAAAGGTGGGAACCATGTTTGTTACAGGACCTGATGTAGTAAAAACAGTTCTTGGTGAAGAAATCTCATTTGATGATCTTGGTGGTGCAATGACACATGGTTCTAAGAGTGGAGTTGCACACTTTGTTGCACAAAATGAATACGAATGCATGGACTATATTAAAAAATTAATTTCATTTCTTCCACAAAACAATACTCAAGAGCCTCCAAAACTTGTTACTGATGATGATCCAAATCGTTTAGATCATAATCTAATTAACATAATTCCAGAAAATCCTTTGCAACCATATGATATGAAAGAAATTATCAACTCTATTGTTGATAATCATGAATTCTTTGAAATTCATGAACTGTTTGCACCAAATGTAGTTGTTGGTTATGGTAGAATGAATGGACAAGTTGTAGGTATTGTTGCAAACCAACCAATTCATCTTGCAGGGGCACTAGATATTGATTCATCAAATAAAGCTGCAAGATTCATTCGATTTTGTGATGCATTTAACATACCCATCATTACACTAGTTGATACTCCAGGATACATGCCAGGTTCCAATCAAGAACACAATGGTATCATTCGACATGGAAGTAAATTGTTGTATGCATACTGTGAAGCAACTGTTCCAAGAATTACCCTGGTCATTGGAAAAGCCTATGGTGGAGCATACATTGCAATGGGAAGTAAAAATCTTAGAACTGATATTAATTATGCATGGCCAACAGCCCGATGTGCAGTATTGGGTGGAGAGGCTGCAGTCAAAATTATGTATAGAAAAGAACTTGATAGTGCAGATGATCCTGAGTCACTAAAGAAAAAATTAATTGATGAATTTGCAGAAAAATTCGAAAATCCATACGTTGCAGCATCACATGGTACTGTAGATAATGTAATTGATCCGGCTGAAACTAGACCTATGCTTATCAAAGCACTTCAAATGCTTGCAAACAAAAGAGAAAAACAACTTCCAAGAAAACATGGAAACATTAACCTGTGATTTGAAATGATTGAGAAAGTACTGATTGCAAACAGGGGAGAAATTGCCTTACGTGTAATTAGGACGTGTAAGAGACTTGGAATCAAAACTGTTGCAGTATATTCTGATGAAGACTATGATTCTCTTCACGTTAAACAGGCAACAGAGGCTTATCATATTGGAGAAGCAGCTCCTGCAAAATCTTATCTTAATCAAGAAAAAATTCTTGAAGTTATTTTATCATCTGGTGCTGATGCAATTCATCCAGGTTATGGATTTCTTTCAGAAAACTCTGATTTTGCAACTACTTGTGAAAAAAATAACATAAACTTTATCGGACCAACAGGAAAATCCATGGACCTTTGTGGTGATAAGATGCAATGCAAAGCTGCAATGCTTAAAGCCAAAGTCCCAACAGTTCCTGGCAGTCCTGGACTTGTAAAAGATGTTGAGGAGGCATTAAACATTGCAAATGAAATTGAATATCCTGTAATGTTGAAATCAGTTTATGGTGGTGGAGGTCGTGGAATTAGAATCGTTACAAATGAAAAAGAATTGCGTGAAGGTTTTGAAACTGTAACGAGCGAATCAATTTCTGCTGTTGGCAAGTCTGCAATCATTGTTGAAAAATTCCTTGAAAAAACTAGACACATTGAATACCAAATGTGCAGAGATCATCATGGAAATGCAGTTCACATTTTTGAAAGAGAATGCTCTATTCAGAGAAGAAATCAAAAACTCATTGAGCAAACGCCTTCTCCTGTAGTTGATCAGGAAACAAGAGACAGAGTAGGTGAATTAGTTGTTAAAGCCTCTGAAGCAGTTGATTACACTAACTTGGGAACTGCTGAATTCCTAAGAGCAGATAATGGAGAATTTTACTTTATTGAAATTAATGCTAGATTACAAGTAGAGCATCCAATCTCTGAGATGGTCTCTGGATTAGACTTTGTTAAACTTCAAATAGATATTGCAAATGGTGAACCACTACCTTTCAAGCAAAAAGATCTTAAAATGAACGGCTATGCAATTGAATGTAGAATTAATGCTGAGGACACATTCCTAGACTTTGCTCCTTCAACAGGACCAGTACCTGATGTAACAATTCCTTCCGGACCTAGCGTAAGATGTGATACCTATTTGTATCCTGGATGTACAGTATCTCCATTTTATGACTCTCTAATGGCTAAACTCTGTACATGGGGACAAACCTTTGATGAATCAAGAACTCGTATGCTTACAGCTCTAAATGATTTTTACATCCAAGGAGTAGAAACATCAATTCCTCTTTACAAAACAATTCTAAATTCAGAAGAATACAAGAAAGGTGAACTTTCTACAGACTTTTTGAAGCGTTATGGTATGATTGATAGATTAACTGAAGATTTAAAGAAAGAAAAGGTTGAGAAGAGTGAAGCCGCAATTGCTGCAGCTATTGTTCATTCTGAATACTTTAACAGCAGAATTCAAAACAATTCTTCTTCTAATTCAAACTGGAGATACAAATTGGATTGATGATAAATGGATTATAAAATTGCTGATATTGAAAAATCATTTGAAGGAAAAATAGTTGAAAATCTTGGTAATAATGAGTATATAATTAAAATTAATGATGATGAACACAAATTAAAAATTATTAATATGAATTCATCTGGAATTGAATTTATTTTAGACCAAAAATATCACAAAGCAAAATATTTGGAACAATCAACAAGTGAAATGAATATTGTAGTTGACAACGTTCCAATTGTAATTAATAGACACACTCACTTTGATGAAGTCGTCTACAAACACTCCGGCGGTGCAGGTGCAAGCAATGCACAACTAGCTTTGAAAAGTCAAATTCCAGGCAAAGTTGTATCTATTGCAATTGCAGAAGGTGATTCTGTCAAGAAGGGTGATGTAATTTGTACTTTAGAATCGATGAAGATGCAAGTATCTGTCAAAGCACACAAAGATGGTGTTGTAAAATCAATTAAAGTTAAAGAAACTACCACTGTTGCCAAAGGCGACGTAATTGCAGATATAGAATAATAAAAAAAGAAATTTTTCCTACTTGAGGAAATTTTTAATTTCTTCGTAGTTTGGTTCTTTCAATGGATCTTCTGATACCCATTTGTAACCAATCTTTCCATCTTCATTAATTATGAAAACAGAACGCTTTGCAGCATTGTAGTCTTTAATGTGAAGTAAATCTGGCATCAATATGTCATAATCACGTATTGTTTTGCTGTTGTAATCTCCCAATAATGGAAAATTGAAGTTGTGTTTTTCTGCAAATGCCTTATTTGCAAATGGGCCATCATTACTTATTGCAACTACTTTTGCTCCAAGATCTGAAATTTCTTTCCATGAATCTCTGAAACTACACAGTTCGCTTTCACAAACTGGGGAACTTGCAGCTACGATGAATGAAAGTACGATTTTTCCACCCTTAAATTCATCCAAAGTCCGCAATTTCAAATCAGTGTCTGGAAGTTCAAAGTTAGGAGCAATATCTCCAATATTCAATGACATGATCGCTTTTTTACAATGTCCTATAAAGTACTTTAGAAAAATTGTTTTTTCTTTAATTAGATCCAAAAAAGGAAACATACCTTTTTATACAAAAATTAAGGTCAAAAGCTAAATTGGTCGGGGAATTAGCGGGCAATTACAGTACCGTTGTATTGATGTTTGGCTTTGCAGTAGCGGCAATGGCTCCTGCGTTAATTATTTCTAGAATGATTTCTCCTCGAAAAAGAAGTAATCCAGTAAAGTTTTTGCCTATGGAATGTGGACAAGTTCCATCAGGTGAAGGACGAACTCACTTTATGATGCAGTATTATCCGTATATTCTGATGTTTGTAATTTTTGATGTCATGGCAATTTTTTTGTATGCATGGGGAAGTTCTTTGTTAGAATTACCAAAGAGTGCAACATTGCCTATGATGGGATTCTTGGCAATAATGTTTGGAGCTATGGCATTTGCATTGTATCAATCTGGGAGACGAAACATATGGTAGTTTTTTATATAAATTATATTTACGAGGATAGGGGATAAGATTGCTTAAAGACTTAGTAACACCAGAAAACGCAAATGTCTTTGTAGGAAAGTTAGGGGACATTTTAGAAAAAGCAATTGATAAACCATTGGGCTATGCCATCAATTGGGGTAGAATTTGGTCACTCTGGCCTGTCCACATTGAAACAGCTTGTTGCAGTGTTGAATTTGGCGCAGCATCAAGTCCTAGATATGATGTTGAAAGATTTGGTATCATTGAAGCATTTGGATCACTTAGACAATGTGATCTAATTGTAGTTCAAGGAACTATTACAAGAAAAATGGCACCACGTCTCAGACTAGTTTATGATCAAATGCCAGAACCAAAGTATGTAATTGCTATGGGAGCTTGTGCAATTACTGGAGGATTGTATTTTGATTCTTACAATGTTCTTCCAGGAATTGACGGAGTAATTCCAGTTGATGTCTATGTTCCAGGTTGCCCACCTAGACCTGAAACTCTCATACAAGGATGTATGTTACTTCAAGAAAAAATTAAGAGAATGAAGGCTAGGAAGTTTGTATAATGAGTTCTGATTCTGAAAAACCTCCTGTAGAGGCAAAACCTGAAGAAAAACCTGCAGCTGCAGAAAAATCAACACCACCTCCAGCAGCAAAACCAACTCCTGCAGCAAAAACTCCACCACCAAAAAAACCAGAGCCCGCACCAGTTGAACTCCCTGCTTTTGAAAAAGGAATTTCTGATAAAGTTGTAGAAAAATTTGGCGACAAAGTCAAAGTATCATTTGTTAAACCAGATAGAGTTGGAATTCATGTAGGTAAAGAAGACATTCATGATGTTGCTGAATTCATTCGAGATGGACTAAATTATGATCATGTTGAATCTGTTTCAGGAGTAGATTATCCTCAAGACAAAGAGATTGAAGTTGTATATCATATTGGTTCTTATACAGACCCCAGTCTGGCAAGACAAATTCTAGTCTTATCTACTAGGGCCCAGAGAGAAGAAAATCCAATTCCTGGAAATGATGCAACAAAACTTCCGACTCTTAGAGATATATTTTACAGTGTAGAGTTTCATGAAAGAGAGGTTTTTGAAATGTTTGGAGTATACTTTGAAGGACATCCTGATAATAGACGATTACTTTTGCCAGAAGATTGGGCAGATTTACCTCCACTTAGAAAGGACTTTGCAATTAAGGGAAGATAGAGATGACTACAGAATTACCTCCAGGATTAGCACTCCAAAAAGTAGACGAGAGAATAATGACTCTCAATGTAGGACCACAACATCCGGGTTCTGGGCACATGAGAATTATTGTTCAAATTGATGGTGACTATATTGTTGCATGTGATCCTGATCCTGGATATGTCCATCGCGGTGAAGAAAAAATGGCAGAGTATAGAAATTATATTACAAACATTCCTCACTTAGAAAGACCAGTAATTCATGATTCTTGTAATGTTCTTTATCCATATGTTTTAGGGGCTGAGGAACTACTTGGAATAGAAGTTCCAGAACGTGCAAAATATGTCCGTGTAATTGCATCAGAACTTAATCGTTGTATCTATACAATGTATTGGCTTGCAATCTATGGTATCTTTTTAGGACATTCAACAATGTTCATGTGGCCTGCAGGTGATAGGGAACTACTTATTGATTTGATGGAGAAGATGACTGGTGCAAGAGTTACACATGCACACTTTGTTCCAGGTGGAGTTAGAAATGACTTACCACCAAACTTTGAAGATGTTTGTTTAAGACAAGTAAATTATTTTGAAAAGCGTATTAAAGAATATGCAGCAGTATTTTACGATAACCCAATTCTAATCTCAAGAACTAGAGATACTGGTGTATTGTCACGACAGGATGCAATTAGACTTGGAACAACAGGTTCTGTACTCCGCGCAAGTGGTGTTGATTATGATCTTAGAAAGAAGGAACCTTATGATGTCTATGAAGAGTTAGATGTCCACACCAATGTGATGACAGAAGGAGATTCATATGCAAGATCCAAGGTTCCATGGCTTGACATGATGGAGAGTTGTAACATTATTAGACAAGCATTGCAAAAAATGCCAAAGTCAGGCTCTGTTCGTGTAAAACTAAAACCAAATCCAAAAGGTAAAGGACTTGATTCAGTATACAAACGTGTAGAATCTGGTAGAGGATCTCTTGGTTGTCATATTGTATCTGATGGTAAAGCCGAACCATATAGGGTAAAGTTGAGTGTTGGTTCTTTTAGAAATCTAATTGCAATGCCATATCTTCTCAAAGGAGAAAAACTTGGTAACATGCCATCAGTTTATTGGAGTTTGAATTATTGGCCAGTGGAGGCAGACCGATAAATGTCAGTAATTGCACCAAAATTCAAACTAAGTGAGTTTATCAAATCACTACTAGATAACGCATTCTGGGCATTGTTGCTAATGGTATTAATTGGCATTCCTGCAGTAATGATGGTCTTATTTGCAATTGAGATGCCAGTTATTGATGGGGAATTACTTACACCATTCCTTGCATTTACTTGGCTAGCTGATCCTTCTCGTATTCTACCACTTGTTCACGCCTTTATGGCAACTGACATGTTCAGAGTTATGGCATTTCCTGGATTTGGTTTTGCCGCACTACTTGCAGCAGGAACAATTTTTGTTGAAAGAAAGATGCTTGCAAAATTACAACTTAGAGTTGGTCCATTTTACTGTGGAAAGTTTGAAGGAATCCTACAATTAATGGGTGATGGATTAAAATTAATTTCAAAAGAGATTATTATTCCTGCCAAAGCTGACAAACCAATTTTCTGGGCAGCCCCTGTTTTGTTTGTAGGAGCTGCTGCTGCATTTGTTGCTCTGATTCCTGTTGCACCAGGTTGGGTAGTAGCAGATGTTGATATTGGATTAATTGGTGTTTTTGCAGTGATTGGATTCTTCCCAATCATTACAATTCTTTCAGCATGGTCTGCTAACAGTAAATTCCCATTCATTGGGGGCATCCGAGCATTATTCCAAATGGTGTCATTTGAAATTCCACTCATTCTATCATTATTGGGAGTTGTAATTCTTACAGGAACTCTAAACTTGTCTGAAATTGCAGCAAGCCAGTCTAGTTTCCCATGGATTGTATTTTTACCAATTGGTGCAATTGTCTTTTTCATTACAATGCTTGCAGAATTAGAAAGAATTCCATTTGACTTGCCAGAGGCAGAAAGTGAAATTGTTGCTGGTTGGTTAACAGAATTATCTGGTATGATGTATGGATTGGTTCAGCTAGGAACTTATCTGAAACTATATGCATTTGCAGCTTTGTTTGTTGTGTTATTCTTAGGTGGTTGGAATGGTCCAATGGTTGTACCTCCATTCCCAGCAGAAATTGCTACTGATGGAATTGAACTTGGTCCAGTCACTGCAAAGTTCCCAGGATTGCCGCTATTTACACAAGAAATGCTTAATGGAACACTTTGGTTTGTTCTCAAAACAGTTGGAGTGATATTCTTCATACTATTACCAAGAGGTGTCTTTCCAAGAATCAGAATTGATATGTTGCTAAGTCTTGGATGGACCAAACTAATTGGACTTGCATTCGTTAACATCTTTATTGCACTAGGCTTGCTTTACGCTGGAGTGCTAGGACCAGGAGGGCTACAATAATGGGAACAGCAACAGGAATTATTCGTGCACTTAATTCAGGTATCAAACATCTTGCAATCAAAAGATTTACTTTAAGATATCCAGAAGAGAAACTAAAATTTGTAGGTGATGGATATCAATTTGATCCATCAACTGGTGTTGGTATTGCAGGAATTAAAGGACGACACATGTTATTCCATGATCACTGCACAGGTTGTCAATTATGTTCTATTGCATGTGAAGGTGTTGCTGAAGCAATTGCAATGGTAAAGGTTCCTGAAGAACAAAAACAAAACAAGAAATCTATCATGCCTCAAATTGATTATGGAAAATGTGTTTTTTGTGGTCTCTGTGTTGATGCTTGTCCTTTTTATGCACTTTACATGACAAACGATTATGAGCTTTCATCTTTCTCTAAAGAGGGATTAATTTACACACCTGCTCAACTTGCAGTTAAGCCATATGTAGCACAAGATAGTGAAATCCAAATTACAGACAGAGGTGCAACTCATGGCTGATGCAGTTTTTCTTGCCTTATCTGTAATTACAATTGGTTCTGCAATTGCCGCACTTGAATTAAGATCACTAATCTATGGCTCAATTGCCCTGATGGGAACACTAGGTGGTATTGCAGGATTCTTCTTCTTGCTTGATTCACCCTTTGTTGCATTATTCCAACTTGCAGTTTATGTTGGCTCTATTGCAGTATTGATTCTCTTTACTGTCATGCTTGTAAAACGTGAACTAATTTTCAACAAGATTGAAGACAAGAGACGAAAGTTTGCAGGTATTGGATTAATGCTTGTAGTTATGGTTTCATTGGGTGCTGTATTTTTGGATTCAGGAATTAAATCTATTACAACTGATGAAGACCCAGTTGATTTTAGAGATATAGGTTCTGACTTTGTTACTTATTATTGGCCAGCTTTGATTCTTATGGGATTGATCTTGGCAGGCTCTGTTACAGGAGCACTAGTTTTAGCTAAACGAGAGGACGTGGAAAATGACCAGCGAACTAATTGATTTTACTCTAATTTCTGTTGCTCTATTGGGCATCGGAATTTATGGACTTGCAGTTAAACGAAATTTCATACGAATGTTATTTGCAGTTGAGATAATCATCAACGCTGCAAATCTCAACTTGGTTGCATTTGCAAGATTCCTTCCACATAGCGGTGGTCAAACAATGGCATTGTTCTCAATTGCCATTGCAGCAGCCGAAGTTGCAGTTGGATTATCTTTGATTATTGTAGCATACCGTATGTATCAAAATGTCGATATTGCAGACTTTAGGAGCTTGAAGGGTTAATGGAGTATGCATTATTACAGGCAGTTTTCTTGCCACTACTTTTATCACCTGTAGCTTACATTATTGGAAGAAAAGCAGGTCCAACTCCTGCAATGTGGTTTACTTTTGCAATTTTACTATATACAACCGTTCTAGTAATTACTTCAGCACTTTCTGGAACAGTTGAGGAACATTATCCATGGACTGATATGTTTGGTGAATTTGGATTTGTACTTGATGGTTTGGCATCACCATTTGCAATAATCATCTATGTACTATCTACAATCTTGGCACTTTATTCCAAGCCATACATGATTCACAAATTCCATGAGCAATTTGAAGAAGAACAAAAAATCAATTCTTCATCAAATGGACAGACTTCTGTTGTTGAATCATCATCTCTTTCTAATTATGTAAATGCAAAATCTGGACTTTACTTTGCACTTTATCTTGTCTTTGCAATGGGAATGCTTGGAACCGTTCTTTCAACAAATCTCATTGAATTTTATATCTTCTTTGAGGTGATGCTCATCCCTGGTTTCTTCCTAGTAGCACTATGGGGAGATGGTCCAAGAAGAAAGATTGGTTTAATGTTCCTCTTTTGGACACATGCAGGCGCAGTTGTTCTTCTCTTAGGCTTTTTGATGATTGGCCTCACTATTGGTAGCTTTGACTTTGCTGACATCAATGAATCAGCACTTCCTGCAGACATTGCATTAATTTCTGCAATTGCAATCTCTATTGGTCTTGGAGTAAAACTTGCAGTCTTCATGTTCCATGTTTGGTTGCCTTATGTTCATGGTTCTGCACCGACACCAATCAGTGCACTTTTGTCACCAGCAATGATTGGAATTGGTGCATATGGTATCTTTAGATTAATTGTTGAATTTTTACCAAATACTTATGCGGATCTTTCAATCTGGTTCCACATCTGGGGTCTTGTTACTATGATTTATGGTGGTGCAATGGCACTAATGCAAGATGATCTAAAACGACTCTTAGCTTATTCTAGTATCAGTCAAATGGGATATCTTCTATTTGGTATTGGTTCTCTATCTGTTCTTGGTTTGGCAGGTGCTGAGATGATGTATATAACTCACGGAATTGGAAAAGGAATTCTCTTCATGATGGCCGGAGTAATTATTGTTAAAGTTGGAACACGTAGTATTTCTAAATTAGGTGGATTAGCAGGCAAGATGCCAATTACTGCAGTATGTGCAGTGATTGGTGCATTAACTATCATGGGTGTACCTCCAACAAGTGGTTTCATGGGAGAATGGATTCTATTCTTTGGTGCATTGGAGACTGCAATAGAAGAAGGTTCTACAATTAGAGCTGTAACATTTGGTTTGGGTCTAGTTGCAACTGCACTTACAATGGCTTACATGCTTTGGATGCTAAAACGCGTATTCTTTGGAAAGACTCCTGAACATCTTGAAAAAGTAAAGGAGGGAAGTTGGTACATGACAGCACCAATGATGGTTTTGGCAGGATTCTCAATTGTAGTTGGAATTTATCCTGACATATTTTTGAAAACAATTATTCCGTTCATGAATGGAGTGTTAGGAGTATAGATTATGGCAACAGAGACTTTTGGTTTACCATTTGAAGTAGGAGCAGCAAGTGCTTGGCTTGTATGGATTTTACCATTTATTGCTGCACTTATCATGCCTGGAATTGGCAAGATATCAAAGAATGCTACTGGCTATGTTGCAGTTGGATTTGCTTTGATGAGTGCACTATCAGCTGCAACAATGCTTCCACTTGCATTAGAAGCTCATGAAATTCATGATCAAATAATGTGGATTGAAGCAATAGGTCTCAAGGGAGGTGTCTTAGCTGATCCACTTTCAATTATAATGGCAAATGTTGTTGCTTGGATTTCTTTCCTCATTATGATTTACAGTACAGGATACATGAAAGGAGACAAAGATATTACGAGATTCTGGTTCTGGATGATGTTCTTTATTGGTTCCATGCAACTAATTGTTCTCTCTGATAACTTGTTACAAGTTTTCTTTGGATGGGAAGGCGTGGGTCTTGCATCATATGCATTGATTAGCTTTTGGTATCGTGATAAAAAGAAAGATCATGTTGGTACTGAAGGACGTACAGTTCTTGGTATGTTAGATTACTATGCACCAACACATGCCGGCATGAAGGCATTCATCATGACCAAAGTCGGTGATGTAATGATGATAGCAGGTATGCTTTTGATATTTTTGTTTGCAGGAACATTTGGATTTAAAGAACTGATGGGTGATACAGACTGGGCAACTACAATGGCTGCTCAAGGATTACTAGTTCCTGCATTTGTATTATTATTTGGAGGTGCAGTCGGAAAGTCTGCACAATTCCCCCTAAACGAATGGCTCTTAGAAGCAATGACTGGTCCAACTGCTGTCTCTGCATTAATTCACGCAGCAACAATGGTAAAGGCAGGTGTGTTCTTAGTTGCAAGAATAGGTCCTCTAGTATTTGCACTTGGAGCTGCCGGAATTCTAGCAGACCAATTCTTTGAAATTGTAGCTTGGGTTGGTGCCATCACAGCACTACTTCTTGCAACACAAGGAATGGTTAATCCAGAAATCAAAAAAGTTCTTGCCTACTCTACAGGTTCACAGATTGGTTATATGATGATGGCATTAGGTGTTGCAGGTCTATCACACCAGTATGTTGATGGATATACTGCAGGTTTCTTCCACTTGATTTCTCACGCAATGTTCAAAGCATCACTGTTCATGGCAGCAGGTTCTTTACTGCATATTGTTGGTTCTCGATTTATGACAGACATGGGTGGTCTGAGGAAACAAATGAAGAAAACATATGCGTTCATGTGGGCAGCAGGTCTTGGTTTGATGGGAGCTCCATTTATCACAACAGGTTTCTGGAGTAAGGATGCAATCTTTGCAGCAGTTTACGAGTCTGGAAACGAATGGGCACTTCCACTTTATGTAATAGCAGTAGTTACTGCAGTAATCACAGCATTCTATACAACAAGAATGATTGGAATGGTTTTCTTTGGAAAGAAGAGCAAACATATCGAAAAGATGGAAGAGGAAGGACATCACATTCACGAAGCATCATTATCAATGTGGGTACCATATGGAATTCTTGCAGCATTAACTATCGGAATTGGAATTATTGGATTATCCACTGAAGAAGGACTGCATCACTTGTTTACAGAATATCTAGAACACTCATTTGGAATTCATACTGAACACTTGGCAGCTGAAGCTTCAATTCTGCCAGAGTTCTTACAAGGACTTAACCCAGTTGCACTTGTATCTTCACTTGCAGCATTTGGTATTGGCATTGGATTGGGATACATATTCTACATTGGAAGATGGGTAGATCCTGTAAAGTTTGTAAACTCTAACATTTTCTTTTATGCAATTCACAAAGTTATCTTAAACAGATGGTATCTCAATGCAATAATTTACTGGTGCTTTGTCGTAGCACCACTATGGTTGGCCAGAGGAGTGTTTAGATACTTTGAAAAGACCGCTATCGATTATGGTATGAATGATGGAGTCCAGAAGGCAGTTGGATGGAGCGCTAGAGTCATTCAAGGAACCCAAACAGGTGTATCTCAGTCATATCTATTCGTATTTGGAGCAGGATTACTATTCGTAGTTCTGATATTGTTGATTTAGGAGAATGATGAAATGTTAGAAATTACTTCAACCCCATTGGTACTAATTGCAATCTTGGGTACTGTTGGAGTTATTCTTCCAATAATTAGTATTGCAAGAAAGGAGAAAGGCTCCAATTCATTTTATGCAGTAATTGCATTTGCAGCATTAATCGTATCAATGGGATATGTTGGATACCAATTCATCAATGATAATGTTGCACCATCTGCCCTCTTCTCTGAAGATGTAATAGTTGATGATGCATTTGGTGGATTCTTTGCAATTGCAATGTTAATTGTTGCACTGTTCACTACAGTTGGTTCTTTCAATTACATGAGAAAACACAACTCTCCTGCAGTTTACTATTCACTAATTTTACTTGCAACTATTGGTATGGTCCTTGTTGCATATTCTACTGACTTGGTAATGTTGTTTGTTGCATGGGAACTCATGAGTATTCCAACTTATGTTTTGGTTGGATTTATGAAAAAGAATCCAAGTTCAAATGAAGCAGCACTAAAGTATTTCTTGTTTGGCGCATTATCATCAGCAATAATTGTTTACGGTATTTCTATTTCCTATGGATTAACTGGCTCTACAAATATTGGAGAAGTCATACAAGGATATTCAACACTAGATCCATCTCTACTTCCACTAGCATTGCTATCGGTTGGAATGTTTATTGCAGGATTTGGATTCAAGATGGGACTTGTTCCATTCCATCAATGGCTACCAGATACCTATGAAGGTGCTCCACCAACAATTACTGCACTATTAGCTGCTGCAACAAAGAAAGCAGGATTTGCAGCATCGATTAGAATTATAGTTCTTGGAATGGTTGTTCTTAATCTTGATTGGACTTTAGCACTTGGAATTATAGCTGTAATGACCATGACTATTGGTAATGTAGCTGCTATCATGCAAAAGAATCTCTCAAGAATGCTTGCATACTCTAGTATTGCACATGCTGGATACATCTTGATTGGTCTTGCAGTTGCACCACACACTTCCTTGGGATTACAAGGCTCACTTTACCAAATAATGAATCATGCAGTAATGAAGGGTGCAGCATTTATCGCAATTGCAGGCATTGTTACTACACTTGCAGTTACCCATATTGACAAATTAAAGGGACTTGGACGAAGAATGCCAATTACTGCTTTAGGTTTAGTTATTGCTCTATTTGCATTAGCAGGCGTTCCTCCACTTTCTGGATTTTGGAGTAAGTTGATGTTATTTGGTAGTGCATTAGATGCAACTTCAGCATTATGGTGGGCTCCATGGCTTGCAATTGCAGGAGTTCTTAACAGTGCATTGTCACTTGCATACTATGGTTGGATTACAAGAAAGATGTACTTTGAGGGAGAAACAGAAAAGAGAGTTGCAGAACCAAAATCAGTTATTGCAGTAATGATATTCTCAACAATCTTCTTGGTAGGATTTGGTGTATATCCAGATCCATTAATCAAATTTGTAGAACTTGCTAGTCCAGTATTTAGTTTAGGTATTATGCCTTAAATGAAGTAAATTTAATTAAATTATCTAAGTTCATCTTTGCATCGCTGTCTGGAATCTTTCTTAGTCCAGCTCTTGCTTTATCAGAAAATTCTTTTAACAACTCTTCCATCTTGTTGAAAACATCTCTAGGATCAGAACTTTTCTTAATTAGGAGATTGAACAACTTGTCTTCGTTTTTCCAATCAAGCAAATCATCTCTTATCTGATAAGCAATGCCAATATTTTTCCCATACTCTGTCAAGGCTTCGATTTGTTCCTCTGAACCATTTGCAATTATTGCTCCAGTTCTAGCTGCTACTTCAAATGCAGTTGCAGTTTTGTATTCAATTACTTTAAGGTAGTCATCAAATGTAACATCTTCACTTGTCTCTAATCTGCTCTCAATCATTTCACCTTCACTCATCAGCATTGCAGTAGTTGCCAAGTCTTTAGTGATTCTAGCATTATCTAATCTTGAAGATATTGCCAAAATTAATCCCAAAACAAAGTCACCAGTAAGTACACTAGTATTGTATCCATATTTGATATGAAAAGGATCCTTTTGTCTTCTCATAGTTTCATTATCTATAATGTCATCATGAATGATTGATTCCATGTGTAGAAATTCCACAGCACAAGATGCTGCTAGAGTATTATCATCAATTTTACCCACGCTTTCTGCTGCCAGTGTTAAAATTATTGGCCTAATTCTTTTCCCACCATCAAGGGAATATTTCAAAGGCTCTATGAATTCTGATTCAGAATAGAGATCTAATTCTCTTTCTAATGCATGGTCTATTTTCTCAATATACTTACCATAGGTTTCAAGTAAAGGATTGATCTCAATATTTTTCCTGTCCAAGATGCCTGATCAAAAAAATTTCTCATTAGTAATTAAATCTTGGTGCTCCAGCCGGGACTTTCATCGAATGATTTTGAACCCGGGATCTTTGCCTTGAAAGGGCAAAATGCTTGACCGGTCTACACCACTGGAACCCATGAAAATTCAGTATTTTGACCATAAAATCTTTTGTAAACCACAAAGATTTTTTTATTGGCATCTTTGCAGTTCAATTATGAATACAATTAAAAGAATTGATGAGATGATTGAGGAAAAAAGTTTACTAAAACATCCTTTCTATCAGATGTGGTCTGATGGAAAATTAACAAAAGAATCTTTGGCAGGTTATTCCAAAGAATATTTCCAGCTTGTAAAAGCTGTTCCATCTTTTATGACTCCAATAATCAAGAAAGCCGATAATGGAGTAGTTGCAGAATTAATTGAAAACCAACAAGAAGAATCTGATCACATAAAACCATGGATTGCATTTGCAGGAGAACTTGGAATTTCTGAAGATGAATTACTCTCATATGAGGGATTGCCAAAAACCCAAAAAGCAGTATCTGATTTAGCAAACTTGATGAATACATTTGAAGGCGGAGCATGTGCAATGTATGCATTTGAAAAAGAAATTCCAAAAATCAGTCAAACAAAACTTGATGGATTGGCAGAATTTTATGGAATGACCAGTGATGAATCAACTGAATATTTCAAACTACATACAGAAGCAGATGTTAGACATGCTGCATCTTGGAGAAATATTCTTGAGAAATCTTCAGAATCAACTAACTTGATTGAAATTGCTGAAAAATCTATATCAGCACAAAACTTGTTACTTGATAGTTGTTTTGAAGCATACTGTTAATCTAATAACATTTTTTAGCCCTGAAAAAAGCCATTTGCTTAGGGCCCGTAACTCAGCTTGGTAGAGTAACCGGCTCATAACCGGTGAGCCAAGGGATCGAAGCCCTTCGGGCCCATATCTTTTCCATTAGTTTTAAAATGAGCAATTGCAAAATTTACTGGCTGCAATGAAGAATCAGAGTTATATCTGAATGATGATTGGAAGGCATTTGTCTGAGCTGCCGATTCTTATTTTCCAATTTGGGTTTTTACTTTATCTAAAACACTTTGGTCTATCATCTTTTGTTCGTAAAGTGCCTCAGAAATTTGTAAAATATTTAAAATTGAATGCATCTTAACATCTAATTCTTCAAGTGCCTTGTCTGCACCTTCCATTCTGTTGACAATAACAAAAGCATCTGTAATTGAAATGTTGACTTCTTTTAATGATTTTATTGCATTTACTACAGAACCCCCAGTAGTTGCAACATCATCAATCATGAGGACTTTCATTCCATCATGAATTAGTCCTTCTACAGATTTTGATGTTCCATAGTCTTTTGGTTTACTCCTAACATAGATTAACGGTTTAACGGTTTCAATTGCAAGAGCTGATGCAATGACTAAACCTCCTGTTGGGACTGAAACAATAGAATCAAAAGTATCTAGTCCAATTTTTTGAGTAATTTCATTTTCCAAATATTTTATCATTTTTCTAAATTCGTGAGGATAACTTGGAACCAATCTTAAATCCACATAGTATGAGCTTTTTTTACCGCTAGCAAGGGTGAATTCTCCAAATTTTATGATACCTTTTTTATGCAAAAATGTTGCAAACTCTTTTACAAATTCCATATCAAAATTAACTACACTGGATTTATTTTGGTTTGTATTATGTAAGAATTATGCCTGAAATCTGGTTAAATTATGGAATAACTGACGTTGTTTTAGATATTAGAGCTGAGAATTTAGAGCAAAAAATTGATTCTGAAGGCAAAATTTTGGATGATTCTACAATTAGTGAAAAACTCAATACTCTTGATTTATCAAAACCAATGGAACTAGTGGTTTTACACAATTCAAAATCCGTCCAAAAAATTATTTCATCGTTATTTACTCTGTGCGAACAAAAATCAAAACCATTTCCAAAAATTCTGACAGACAAAAAAATTCTAAATTTGGTAAAATCTGGATTGCCCGAAGGAATTTCAATTAATGAATTCGACGATGAAGGTCTTTCAAATTCTAATTTGGTATTTATGGGTGAAATGGAATTTGATGGGCTATTTGGATACAAAACCATATCCACTAGACTACTCAAAAAATTTGGTCAGGATTCTATGCTTTCAGCATATGCCAAACGACAAGGAAATCTACCTTCTCCTGGTCAACATACAGAAAGTTTTGCAGAAGCAAAAAAATTTAGTGACAATTTTGAAATTCAAGGAATTGAAATCATTGCAAATTCTGAGGGAATACTTGATTTTTCAATTGCTCATCCATCTGAA
>JBFIEJ010000011.1:0-24253 GCA_041603475.1 Candidatus Nitrosopumilus sp.
ACCATTTTTTAAAAGTTTGATATTATCATGAAACTCATCAAACATTAAAGAAACTGCACTAAAAGGAATTTTTCCCGAAGTAAATTCATCCATTTCATGTAATAATAATTCAGTAAACATTCGATTTTTTCCTGAAATGTTAACATAATCAGCAGAGTTTTGTTCACGAATTTCCATTGAATATAATATTCCAAAGCTTACAGAAATTACTAACACTTGAATTACAACTAGTGAAATGAAAATCTGTCTAGTATTCATAAAAAAAAATCTTTCTCGTAGTATATCTGTCTAGTTATAGATAAGGCAATATAGATTCATTCCCTAAATTGAAAACGATTCGAACCTATCATATAGATAGAATATGATAGTAAAATCCAGTATAGAATCAAGACACATAAAAATAGTTTGAGGCAATTACAAATGAGATATGGTTCAAATTCATTTTATAGAATTAACAAGTTTTATGGATTTTGCAAGATTTGTCTGCGCTTTTAGAGAATATCCACTGAGAGTTTATGCTCACAAACTACGAGGGAAAATGATATTATCATGTAGACTGGTTTTATCAAATTCAATTCTAGCATTTTATACAGATTACATAAATGGCAGATATGTAGAATATGATCCAAGAGGAGGAAAAGAGACAGCATCAGTTGTCAATTCAATAAAAACAAATTCCAACTATGCACCAATAATTCATTTAGAAACACTACCATTTCCCCTTACTAGTTTAAAGAAAATTAAAAACAAATTCAAAACTTCCAAAGTATTTGATTTAGGGAATCTTGCAAGACTAACATATGATCCAGAGTGGCCAGATAATCCAAAGGTAACTCTACTGTGTTTCCCACTGGGAAAAAAGTGGATTGTGGGATATATGTCAGTAATAGAATTAGAAGAAACCGTATATTGTTTTTATTATGCAGAATTAGATAAAGAACCTGACAAGCCTTTCATTAAATATTCTGGACATAAAGGGATTCCAGCTCAGCTTACAGATGTCTTTCAACATGGATTCCCATATCTTCCAATAGTAAAATTAAAAAAATCTCACCCAATATTTGGTCTAAAATCAAAATAGAGTCATTTTCAACAGTTTCTGTGTTTTAAAATTTAAAACTATTTTAATTAATAAAAAATTTGAAACGTATGGAATCTGCATTAAGAACAGATGAGGATGAAAGAATACAGTCGTTAAAAGAGCTTCAAATCTTAGACACCCCAGCAGAGGAGAGATTTGATAGAATTACAAAGGTAGCACAAATTATGTTTGATGTTCCAATAGCTTTGGTCAGTTTAGTCGATACAAATAGACAGTGGTTCAAATCATGTGCAGGGCTTACAGTGAATGAAACACCTAGAAGTATGTCATTTTGTAGTCATGCAATATTGAAAGAGGACGTTATGACAATTAATGATGCAACAAAAGATGAACGCTTTTCAGATAATCCTTTAGTTACCGGAGAACCTAAAATTAGATTTTATGCAGGAAAACCAATTCAAGGTCCAAATGGTAAGTTCGTAGGAACCCTTTGTATCATTGATAGAAAACCTCGTGTCTTTAGCATGGCAGATAAAAGTGTCTTAATTGATCTTGCCAACTGGGTTGAAAATGAATTCAAAAATACGGTTTTAACTAAATCACTAAAAACTGCAACAATAGAACTAACAAAAGCACAGCAACAACTTTTAGAACAAAATAAGAATTTAGCAATCAAAGTTAAAGAGAAAACTGAACAATTACTAAAAAATGACAGAATATCAACTATTGGATCTATGGCATCACGTATTGCTCATGATTTGAGAAACCCACTCTCAGTAATACAAATGAGTTCAGAACTATTACAGCAAGATCTAGAAAAACACATGGATGATAAAATGAAAAATCAATGCTTAGCATTACAGGGATCTATTTTAGAAATCAACAGGATTATTGATGACGTGTTAAATTTTGTACGAACATCAGAGCTAGATATGAAAACACATTCAATTAAATCATTGTTGGATCAGTGCTTAAAAAATATCATAGTTCCTAGAACAGTTACTATTTTACTTCCAGAAAAGGACTTTGAGATTACAGTGGATTCTAAAAAATTAGAAGCTGTATTTTCAAATTTAATCAGTAATGGAATCCAAGCCATAAACAACACAGGGCAAATTAAAATTGAATTGTCCAAGTCGCCTGAAAATACAAGTATTTCATTTATTGACTCAGGGCCAGGCATACCAGAAGAAAATTTGGAGAAAATTTTTGATCATTTGTTTACTACAAAAGAAACAGGTACTGGTTTGGGACTAGGAATATGCAAAAACATCGTAGAGCAGCACAGGGGGAAGATCTCTGTAAAAAATAATCCTACCACATTTACAATTCAACTACCCAATGCATGATATTGTATTTTTAAGTTTGAAATGATTTAAAAAAATGGAGGGTTATTACCCTCCTAAGAATTGGTGAATAGTTTGTTCTTTGATTTATGCCAGTGCAACTACAGTATGACTTAGATTCTCATACATACATTTGCTATGGAATTGGATTTTAGAGACTTTGGAGCAATGCTTGCAAATAGTTTGAATTGATTGATGGCATTGAAAGCATTGCAAATGAGTATCTAGTTCTCCACCACATCTTCTACATGAAGTATCTGGCATGGTTACTCACCTCAAGGGAAATTTTTTCTGCCTATTCTCCATTTACTAATAACTTCTTCAGGATATGAAGAAATCTTTTCAAATGAAGATTTGACAGATTTCCTTATTTCTGAAATTGTATTGTTCTCTTTCATTTCTCCACCCTCCTATTCTACCAACACTTGCTTGCCACTAGGTTTTTCTTCGGCAAGAGAAAGTGTCAATTCAAGTACTCCGTTTGTGTACTTTGCTTTTGCAGAGTCTTTGTTCACTTTGTAGTGTAGTGGAATTTTTGTACTGTATTTTCTATCTCTGTGTTCGGCAGATATTGACACAGAATTATCATCCACATTTACTTTGATGTCAGATTTTTCAATACCTGGCATCTCAGTTACTAGTTTGTAGATTCGTTCCTTTTCATCCAGGGTTTCATCAACATAGGGTTCTCGTACACCAGAATCAGTAACTGCAGTTAAAGGTCTGGTATTTCCCCACTCTTGAACATGAGGTTTTCCATCAGGTCCTACGGACATTTCATAGCCATAGTAATAGGGTCCATAGGTCTGGATTTTTGCTCCATTAGGATTTTCGAAGACACTATCCATGGCAAAAAAAGGATTAGATAATCTTCGAAAAGTTTTTTCGAATTGGTCATCAAACCACAATTATATCACCAAAGTAATGTAATATACATTACAAAATATAAATTTTTTGCATAATTTATTTAGAATTTACTTAATGTCATATTTATGACAAAATTAAAATATTGAGTAATATCAATTCAGGCATGCAAGTTCTAACTCAAGCATTTGAAGAAAGTCAGGCAAAACCAAGATTAGAAAGACAGGTTACCTATTTTTGTAGATTGTGTAGAGAGTATGGAATCAAAACCAGAAAAGCTCATTTGCAGAATTTCCATAATGCAAACAGAGATACTGTAACTAAGAGAAGTAACCAAGATCTTGTTGATGTGATTTTTATCGAATCAAAATAACAACATCATTAAAAATCTTAAAAAAAACTTGGCTTCAAAAGACTATTTTTTTTTTGAAGCCTTTGTTGTTTTACCTGCTTTAGCTGCTGCCTTTTTCTTTGCTGCCATGAAAGAAATTAATCGAACTAGAATTTCTACAGGTGAAATTAAATAAAATACACAAATTAGATATTATTCTGATCACTTTTTTTGGGAACTTAATCAAATAAAAAAAATTCCAAATTTGGGAATTTGAAAAAAGGCATACTTGTTCTAGGGGGAGATAGTAGAAAGATCTTTTAATGGAGAAAAAACATATTTTTTCATGATTGACTATTACAAGTACCTAAAGTGTCCTGATTGCAAGGACTCTGGACTTTACTGTAAGTCTCATAGAGATGAAGTTGAAAAGATTCTTGAACAACAAGTCAATAATTAGAATTCACTATTTTCCAACATTAGAATCAATGATCTGAACAAATGATCCATGAATCTTATAAACAATTTTCACGTAGAAAAAGTATGAAAGACGGTAATACAAATTTGAAGCCATCATGGGAAGAAGTTAGAGGTTTGTCCTGGTTATTTGTTGAAAATAATTCAGAGACATCATGAGAGGATATTTCAAAAATTATTTTCTCACCAATGACTAAAACAATATAGATTTATGACAAGTTGATTCATTTTAGATATGAATCCGTTATTTCAGCTCAGTACAAGGAATTATGAGAAGGAGTTTCCTCTTGTACAACAAGCACTAGCAGATTTAGAATCAGAATGTAATGTAAAAAATGGATATATTATTGAAGAACCATTTCAAAAATTTGGTTGGACATTTTTTAATATTCAAATTAATGAGGAGATGGCTGAAAATATCGAAAAATCAGGAATAATGGAAGGAGCTTTGGGTTATAAAATTGGAGAACAGATGACTAATTTTATTGGTCATTATTTGGAAAGTAAAGGCAGTAATGTAAGAATTAAAAAAATAGATTATGGATAAAATTTAGTTGAAAATCAAACACAAAAATATTTTTATGAAATTTTATATAGTTTTTTAGCATTCTTGTACATGAAATTATCTCTAAATTCTTTTTTGATGTTTAGTTTTGCTACAAAATTAAGATATGAATCCATAGAACTGATAGGCCAATCTGTTCCGTACAAAAGATATCGAGGTTCTCCCGCATAGTTGATCAGCTCTGCAACTTTGTCTTTCATCATTTTTTCAAAAAAGTGATCAAAAGATCCAACTACTAATCCTGAAACATCCGCAAAGACATTCTTGTTTTTATAAAGTACTTCCTGGGCATCTTGAATCCATGGATTGCCCAAGTGACACATTACAATCTTCAATTCAGGATTATCTACTGCAACGTCATCTAGATTCAGAGGTCTTGAATATCTCAATTTCCCCTTTTCAGAATACGTATCACCTGTATGAAACATTACAGGAATATCATATTCGATGCAAGTATCGTATACTTTTTGGTATCTTTCATCATATGGATAATAATGCTCATATCCAGAGTAAATTTTCATTGCTTTGATCAAGCCATCTTTAATCCACTGACGATATGTTTTCAGATCCTCATCTGTGTGATTATCTATGGTAAAACCAGCAGCGATACCCAGATTATCATATTTTTTTATCCCATCAATGATTTGTTTAGTTGAAGGCCTTTGAGCGTTAACTTTGTAAGATGATAAAATGATTGCATAGTCAACATTATTTCCAACCATTTCTGTTTGGAGCATTTCTAATCGGTCTTCCAATAAAGGTACATGCTGTGTTAACTCGTACTGATTCACATGTACGTGGCAATCAATTATCATTGTTCTATAAATTCGGGATTTTTCCACTCAATAAAGGTTGCATAGTTTAGTGAACGTGGATCTTTCATATAATTAGGAAGAATTTTAATAAATTTGAAGCCGTTTCGTAGTTGAAACGATAACACTGGCTCTTTAATCTCATGGCGTTTTACTTTTTTGACATATTCTAGAGGTGTCATATTTTTTGCATTCTCTCCATAATTAATTAATCTACCACCTGAAATTATTCTACGTAACCCAAGTTTTATTGCAAGGTTTTTTCTAGCATCATACAGTTTTGTGGCAACACCTAATCGTCTATTATCTGGATGTGTAGAAACATCAGCACCATACAAAGAATCACCTTTTGGATTATGATTCTTAAAGAGACTACTTCCACAAGCTTCACTCCAAGTATGTTCTTTGTATTCGGGATTAAACTCAACTATAAGACTACTACAAGAACCAATGATTCTATCTTTGTACGCTGCAACAAATTGACCTTCAGGAAATATCTTTAGATGGGCTTCTAGATGATGAGGTTTCCAATACACACCTTCTGCTGCCATTAGTGGGAAGGCAGCCTTTTGTAATTCAACTACCTTTGGAATATCTTCAAATGTCATATTGCGAATAATTACAGAAGTTCTAGTTATTTTCGACATGATAAATTTACCATCTAGATTAATGCACTTCAAGCATTATTAATCATCCTGTTTGAAAATCCAAGATAAGCCAACGATGTCCAATGCTGAAATTCTGGTTGAATCAGGGTTTTTGGCCTCAAGTTCAACCAGAGAAAATGTCTGGAGTTTTTTGTCAGGGGCGCATTGGAGTACAGTTGACATGAATTACTATCAATTGAGAATTATATCATATTGTGCATTAATTTGTGGTATGCCTTTTTTTAGAAATTATAATTTTTGGTTAGTTAATCTTGATGAGACCCTTACTAATCAAAAATTCAAGTCCTTTTACAAAATCACTTTCAGAAATTAATCCCTCGGACCACCACCCAGCATTATTTTTAATCCAAAGAGGAATTTCTTGACTTTGAGTAGATTCAACAGTAGAGATTGGAACAAAGAGGAGTCTTTCTTTAATTAGAAATTGAATCGATTGGATAAATTCATCATCTCCAATAATTCCTTCTGCCCACCAACCTGCACTATTTTTAATCCATGATGGAATAACAGCAGTTTGTGAGGTTTCAACTCTGTCACTGGAAGAAATTGAAAGTTCAGATGTTGCAGTATAGAATGTTTCAAAGTTTTGTGAATTTTGACCAGTCAAAATTAATTTTAATCGGTATTGATCCTCTTTAGGAATTAAAATTGATTCATTTACTATTCCACTTGGAGCCAGAATTCCAAGATATGATTGATTTGTACCAATATTTGACCAAATTTCTTTTCCAGAAGAATCAGTCAAACTGTATGCAAATAAGCTATTTTTTATCAATTTATTATTTTCATCAAAGAATGAAAATGTAAAAGGAATTTTAGTTCCAGCATCTAACTTTGAATCCCAGGTAGCTTTTGCTGTAAATTGATTTTCAAATTTGAAATTAATTTGATTTAGAACAGTTTTAGAACCAGGGGAGATTTCAATTTTTAAATTATTTTCATTAGTAGAACTCTGTTTTTCCCCTAAAAGCAATAATTCCTCATGAGGAATATCGATTTTAATGAGATTTTCATTTGGAGATGTAACATCAAATTCATATGATGATTCTGATAATTTTATTCCTTGAGCATAGACTTCAACATCATATCCTTGCTTGAACACAGAAAAATCCTTTTCTAATGAAATTATTTGCTTAAAATTTGATGTATGGTCATTATGAGCCAAATTTATTGGAATTTCATAAGTAATTTTATTGGCAGATTCATCAAAATTGAAATTCAATATTTTTCCATCATATGTTTTGATCAGTACTGGGAATTCTTGAGCATTTGCAGTTTTAATTTGAAACGTATCCTTTTGAGGAAGAGTTAGAAAAGTTTCAAAAAGTAAATCACTTGTGGTCATAGTTTTGGGATTAGTGGCACCAACAATTGAAACTTTGAGATGATATTGACCGCTTTTGTCAAATACAGGACCTTGGATTATTGGACGTGAGTCACCTCTAGCATAATACGCTCCGGCTATTGCATGCTTTTCACCGAAATACTTTGTACATTTCCAGAGATTTTGTTCTTTACAACCAGTAGTTGGTCGAACTTCTATATTGAGATCTCCATCTTCATCAAAAAAATATTCATTTGCAACTAAATTGTCATTTTGATAAATTTGAACTCTATATGTTACACTCTTAATATTAGTATTAGATTCACTATCAAAAAATCTTATTGAGAGATTTGCACTTTTAGTTTCATCAGCTGAAAAATCCTCAGGAGATAAAAATGAGGTTAAGGCAACTATCATCCCACCAAAGTCAATAGGAGGTGCAACTGATCCTGAATGATGCTGAGCAAAAGCAGGAGAAACTGTTAAAGCAAAAAATCCTACAAAAAGAATTAAGAATATTTTTTGAATCATAACTTGAGTTATGACCATGTCATGAAATATAATCTTAGATCATTTGAGAAAATCTAGGCATGCCACAATCTAGAAACTAAATTTATGATTAATTATACGGTATTTAGTTTACGTCCTAACCTGTAATTATTGAGAGTCGAGAATTCGACTCTCAAATTATCTTATTTTGTGCCTGTCCTAGGAATTAGTTGATTAAGTTTTCTACTTTCAGATGATTAATCGCTAAATAAAAAAATCCAAAATCCAATTTTAATAATGAAAAATACAACAAACTACGCAATCTACAGTACCATATTAGGAGCGATTTTGCTCTCAGCAATTTCAGCCAATGACTTCCTCGCTTTTGCCCAAACAACTTCAGATAATGAGTTTACAATAAAAACTGCAGAGCAAATTAAAAAAGATCCTTTTGCAAAATCATTACTTGAAAAAATAGAGATAATGAAACAAAAGTTTGCCCAAGCAAAAGAGAATCAAAAAAGGCAACAAGAGCATCAAAAGTTCATCGAACAGCAAAGGGAACTTGCAAAACAGAAATTGCAAAAAGAATTAAGCAGAATGCACGATGAGTACAAGGATCATACCCCAAAAGCAGCATTTACAAGCTTTGTCTCATCAAAACCAGTTGAAACACATAATGTCTATTGGGATATGTTTAGCTATCAACAACAAAAAGTTTCAGATGCAAGAAAAGCAATGAAGGCAGTACTAGATAATGGCGGTTCACTTCAAGATGCAAGAGATGCATATAATGATGCAGCAGCTGTAAAACGTGTAAAGTTAATTGAAATGACAAAAAATCTCAACGTCAAATATGGATTAGCAGACAATACAGTTCAATCTACCTTTGACAAAAATGGAAAATTACCAAGGTATGATTAACAAATTTTTCTTTTTTCAACATTGAAAAAAATTATTTTAATGTAGATATTTTATTGCAGATGATAAAATCTACTTTGTAGTTTAATGTTGCACGTGGATTGAGTTTAAGATTCCATGGTATATGAGAGGGTTTTTTTGTTTTTGATGAGATTCTAAACCCAAAATTCTCTAAATTTTCTCTTAATGTCAGTTCATCCAAAGGTTTTGAAACAGAGTTACTACCTCGGTCAAAATCATAAGGATCAGAGATTATAAAGTAGCCATTTGAGATTTGTTGTGAAATATGTTTTAGTAATTCAAGTGGTTCGACTAATTCTAAAATGTTCAATGCAAGAATTAGATCAAACTTCTGCTTTCCGAATATAGGCAGTTGTGAATCAGATACAAAATAATCAAGGTTGTTTTTAGAATATTTTTTGGCCTGCCTTATTGCACTAAAGGATCTATCAACTCCAAATACCAAACTATGTGAATCAGCTAAAAATGAAGTCATTATTCCAATGGAGCATCCATGCTCTAATACAAAATTTGATTTGGGTAATGTATCAAGATTTTTTTTGATTAAAGAATAAAATTTTGAATTTTTACTGTTCTGATATATTTTTGACCATCTTTCCTCAATGTCTGTCCTATCATCAATTTGGACATTATTTACCAGTAAAGTTTTCAGAAAGGATTTTAGTTTTTTTGATTCAATTAATTGGTATAATTTTCCACCCAATATTTTACGTGATGAAAAATATTTTGAAATATCATCCCAGATTATGGGAATTTTCTCAATTATAGGAAATATTAAAGAACATTTTTTGCATTCCAAAAAACCCTCTATGATCTCCTTGTCAACTTTGAAAGTATCAATATCAAGTTTTGAACCACATTTGATACATCTTAAGAATTCTAGACTTGATTCATGCATGATACAGATCATTACTCTGTAAAGTAATAATTTCTTTTATTCAAAAAATCAAGATAATGTTAAATGTAGTATTTTTTGATTTTATGCGAATTGGGAGAATTTGAAGAGTTTGCAGAGGCACTGTTTGGTCAATTATCAGTGGAAATTAATGAGGAAAATGAGATCAGACAGTTAGCAATCAAAGCTAAAGATGACATTTCAGGACAGGTAGAGTTTAAAGAATTAGAAGAGATTGCAAAGGAACTTTTTCCAAAATACAAAGAAAAAGCAGAACAGTTTCTAGGTGTTAAAATTCCAGACAATATTGAATTAAAATTTCCAGAATTAGAAGATCTTAAAAGATTGAAAGGAGACAAGGTTTTTGCAGATAAAGAATCAAAGACTTTTGTCACAGAACTATTCAATGCAGTTGCAAAAGAAGACCTTAAAAAAATTGCAGAGTTGATGAAACAAGACACAGCAAAATATTTGGTATATTCAACATATGCTATCCAATACATATCTAAAATCACTACAACATATGGAGACTATCTTGATTCAGTAATTTACCTAAACAAATTCATCCTTTCAAGATATCCACAGATCATTTTACACAAACAAGGAGAACCATATAAAACACGATTTGAAAATGTCAATTCAGGATATCTGGGAGCTGTCAAGATGACAGTACTAGAAGAATTGATTCAT
This sequence comes from Candidatus Nitrosopumilus sp., assembly GCA_041603475.1. Lineage (GTDB taxonomy): Archaea > Thermoproteota > Nitrososphaeria > Nitrososphaerales > Nitrosopumilaceae > Nitrosopumilus. The sequence goes on from JBFIEJ010000011.1 coordinate 10,446, forward strand.
TCAGCACAAGAGAATCTTCATCAAGTGAATAAAAAGGCTGCAATGGAGGTAAACAGAATTAACGAAGAGCTTGCAAGAATCATTTTATCACTTGATACTGAAACTATCAACAATCTTTCTGAATATTGCCAGTTACAAGCAGTACCTGATGATTTTCCATTTGCAAAAAAAGCAAATTTGTTTTTCTTTTTGAATCCAGATCATTTCTTAATTGAGCAAATAGGACCTGATGTCATGACTTTTACACATGTTGAAATTGATCCTAAGATTGGAGAGTCAATTCCACAATTACTTGACATCTATAAGAGATGGCTGGTTCCAATCCAACAGCATCATGCAGCATTTACAGCAATGGAGGGAATGGCAAGTTTTGCTATTGAAAATATATTGAAAGATGATTCTGATTTTCAAAATTATCTTACCACCTTTATGGGAACAGATTTCTCATCATACCAAGTTAGAAAGAGTATGGGAAAAGATTTTACAAAAATAATTTATGAGAAATTAGGCACAGATACATTCAAGAAAATGATTGAAATTCCTCCAAACACAAGAGAACTCAAGGACCCTCAACTATATCTAAAAAAACTGAGTTTGTAATAATTGGAAGAAGAGTTTGATCCATTTGTTGCAGAATGGCTTTCATTTGTAAAAAATCCAAACTTTAACCTAGTGGAAAAGTGTTTGAAATTTGCCCAAATTCTTGAATACCCAGATCTAAACATTGATGAATATATTGAAAAAATTAAGCAGATAGGAAAATCATTAAAAGAATCAACTAGTGATGTCCAAAATCCAACATATCTTATTTCTATGTTAAATGAGCATCTCTTTGAAAATTTAGGATATAGTGGAGACGATAATGACTACTATAATCCTAAGAATAATTTTCTAAATGAGGTAATTGATAAAAAAGTAGGTCTCCCAATTACAATATCAATTCTCTATGTCGAGATTGCAAAGTTTATTGGGTTAAATCTAAAAATTGTAGGATTTCCTAGCCATATACTTGTAAAATATAATGAGGAGATGATTTTGGATCCATTCTATGATGGTCGTTTATTAGATGTAGATGACTTGCAAGAAATTTTAGATACAAATTTTGGTGGTCAATTAGAATTTCAACCAGAATTTCTTGATGAGATAACACCTGAGCAAATTTTAATTCGATTAACACGAAATTTGAAAAATTCCTATGTCCAATCATTTGTTTATGATAAAGCTTTACGATGCACTAACATGGTGTTAGCAATGGAGCCAGAATCACCGGAAGACATCAGAGATAAAGGAATACTAGAAGAGAGAATGCTTAATTCAGAAATGGCCTTGAAATATTTGAACAAATATTTGGAAATTAATCCAAATGCAGAAGATGTAGATTTTATTTTAGAATTAATTAGAAGTATAAAGACAAAAAATTAATCAATGATAGAATCTACATCAGTTCCTTTCTTAATCATGGATATTTCATGACGAGCAATTTTATTTCTTAATGCCCTCTTTAGAATATCAACTTCACTTCTGAGCAATGCAATTTCGTCTTCAAGTTTTGCAACTCGCTCATAGATGGTTTCAGCTTCTGAACTCATATTTATCTATCAGGAAAAATTTGTCTTAAAAAGTTATGGGTAAATATTTTGATGGACGGGTAAGCTTTTTGAACTATAATTCAAATTCTTGGCGACATTTCTCGCATTTTCCTCTCTCTTGCCCAGGTGGACCCAGAAGGAATACTTTGCCAATTGTTTTACAAACAGGACACATACCTGTTGTAGCATTCTTAGGACCAGTTCTGATAATTTTTTGAGTTTTACGTCGTCCCATGAAGGAAGTAGCTAAATCGGTCTATTAAGTTTAATTTTTAATGGCGCGGGGAGGGGGATTTGAACCCCCGTGTCCTTGCGGACATGGGATTAGCAATCCCACGCCCTACCAGGCTAGGCGATCCCCGCACAAAGATGCCTAGATTTAATCTGTAAATAAATTCACTCGTCCTCTAGGCTATAACTATCGACCATTTCATCAATGGGAAGTCTTTTCCCACCTACAATTTTGAGATCAACTTGGATCTTTTTATCATTAATAGTTAGAATATTGTATGAATTTTCAAATAATCCACGGACTCTTTCAGAAGTAGCAGTTCCTGCATTTACTACAGTTAATGTTTTAAAATTCCAAGCCCATGGTCGATGTTTATGTCCACATAAAACAACATCAACCTTTGTATCCAAAACTGTTCTCAACACATCACCAGCATCAACTACTGTAAGCTGATCAGAACCAGTATCTGGAATTGCAATTAAATGATGATGCATTGCAACGATCTTTACTTTATCTTTATATTTTTTCATTGTTCGCTCTAGCCATAAATTTTGTCTATACCCAACTTCTCCTTCATTTCTATCAGGTCTTGCTGTTCCAACTGTAACTAGAACTACATCATCACTTAACTCGTTGATAGTTTGAAATGGAAAGAATCTTTTAAACAACAAATAACCTGTGTTGCGATAATCATGATTTCCACTGATTGTAATGATTTTTTTTGTTTTGAATTTTTGAATAAGGGATTTGCATTTTTCATATTCTTTCATCAGTCCTTCATTAGTGAGATCACCTGTGATGACTATAGTATCTGGATTTAGCTGATTTACTTCATCAACTAACAGATCAAACTTTTCCTGTAAGAACTGAGACCCAACATGTAGATCAGATATCTGAACAATTTGCATTTGAGTCTAATTTATCAAATTGGTTTTTAAATTCTATCTATAGATTGTATGTAGAGTGGGATTCAAAAATCACGGTAGGATTAAATAATAAAGATCTCAATTTCTTGCAGTTTTGAGTAAAAAAGCTGCTGTAATGAAAGGAGATGGGATTGGACCAGAAGTTGTCGAATCCATGCTCAAAGTTCTCAAAGAATGCAACATGCAATCAGAGGTTATTCTCTGTGAGGCAGGCTCAGAGCAATGGGATAAAAACGGTAGAAAAGACAAATCTTACATTCCTGATGAAACAATCAAAATTTTAGAAGAGTCAGATGCTTGCTTTAAGGGACCTACTACAACTATTCCGGTACCAGGAGCTCCAAGAAGTGTAGCAGTTACATTACGTCAAAAATTCGAATTATATTCTAATATTAGACCAACAAAAACATTTGATAGATTAACTCCGAATAGAAAATTAGATTGTGTTTGTTTCAGAGAAGCTACAGAAGGATTGTACACCGGAGTTGAAGCAAAAATTACAGATGATGCTGCCATTGCAATTAGAAAGATTACAAGACAGGGTTGTGATAGATTCCTAAATTCAGCAGTAAAGTGGGCAAATCAATACAATTTGAAGAAGATGGTTGCAATCACTAAAAGAAATATTCTAAAGGAAACTGATGGAATCTTTTGGAGTTCGGCTCAAAGGGCTGTAGAAGGTACAGGAATTGAATTATCTGAGATTTACATTGACAATATGGCACAACAAATGGTTGTAGCTCCTGAGCAATTCAATGGCTCTGTGCTAGTTAGTACTAACTTGTTTATGGATATAATTTCAGAACTAGCTTCTGGATTAGTTGGTTCAATTGGATTAATTTATTCAGCAAACATGGGTGATAATTTTGCAATGTTTGAAGCAGCACATGGAAGTGCTCCACAATTTGCAGGACAAAATAAAGTAAATCCAACTGCAACTGTCCTATCAGGTGCATGGATGGCAGAATATCTCGGGGAGAAAGATATCAGAGATGCAATTTTTGATGCAACATATCAAGTGATTAACGAAGGAAAGACAGTTACTTGGGATATTGGAGGCAGTGCATCAACTACTCAGATGACTGATGCAATAATTGAATATGCAAAAAACAATCTAAAGAAATAATCAGTTTATTGCCTCTACTAAAATCAGTTCTTCAAAGAATAGTTTCTTTTTTGCAATAATTCTAGTTCGCAAGCCTAATTTTTGAGCGTAATTTACTAGTTTTTCATAGTTTGAAAGAGATGATGTGACAAAAACAAATTTCCCATTATCATTGAGATTATTTTTTGCTGAATCAAATATTTTTTTTGGTATTTCAAATCCTTCGGCACCTCCATCAGTTGCAACATCTAAGATTTCATCAGTTGCAAGATATGGCAAATTACACACAATAAAATCAAATTTTATTTTAAGGGCATCTGAACCATTACAACAAATTAGATTTTGTGTTTTGTATGAGCTCTGATGTACCAATACCTCACAGTTTATGTCAGTGCCTACAACAAATGAAAAATTCTCAGTCAATAATTTTGTAAGATATCCAGAGCCGCTTCCAATATCTAATGCATAGTTACCTTTCTCGTTTTCAATATTATTTGCTATGAAAAAAGTATCCTCAGAGGGAGGATACTCTTCATTTTTCAAGAATTTGTTTTGCAAGATTTATTATTTCATCTCCAGTTAGATCATCCACTCGTTTTTCTAAGATAGTTTCTTTATTGAATTGTTTTAGTATATTTTTAATGGTTTTTCGCCTGTATGAAAAAATTTTGTTTATAGTTTGAATCAGATTCATATTCATAGTATTTTTGTGTATTATTGATAAAATTACAGAGTCTATTTTTGGAGGTGGTGAAAAATTGTTTTTCCCAACTTTAGAAACAAGAGTGATATCAAATGCATGATTGGCAATAATGCTTACTGCTTTACGTTCTTTAGACATAGGTGCCAGTAGTTTTTCAGCAAATTCCTTTTGAACCATTATCACTCCATGTGAGAATGATTTTTGTGCAAGCCACTCAATTGCATCTTTGCTTCTAGAGTAAGGAAGATTTGAAACAAAGATTGTAAATGGATCTTTTTTTTTAAATCCATCACCTGATTTTAAAATTAAATTTTCATAGTGTGAAAATTGAGATTTTGCCCTTTTAACAAGTTCCTCATCAGCGTCAACTGAGATTACCTTCTTTGCTTTTTCACATAAGAGAGGAGTTAAAATACCAATTCCAGTTCCTAACTCAAAGACAACATCATTTTTTGTAATTTTAGCCTCACTTACAATGGATTTTGCTATTTCGTTTGAGTTTAGAAAGTGCTGACCTAGTAATTTTCTCTTTATCATCTCTTTACAAAGAGATTCATTCTACTTTCCCCAGTAATCTCATCCATAATTCGTTCTGAGATATGTTTGATTGGTTCTTTGAATCCAACTCGCTCTTGCAAATCTTCATAACTTTCAAACTGTTTCTTTTCCCTCTCTTCAAGCATTGTTTTCATGTATGTTTTTCCAATACCTGGAATTAATTCAAGCGCATGAATTCTTGGAGTTAAAGGTCTAGCATTATTTAGATATGCAACAAATTTTGATTCGTTAGTTGTCACAATGTTTTCTACAACGTTCTGTAATTCACTCTGAGCAGATGAAGAGATTTTCTCATAATCCATCTTACCTAATACGGACAAGACTTTGGTTCTTCCCTCTTTTCCAATGTAGATTTTCTCTCCAATATCAAATGTCGAATTTGGAATGCCTAGAACTTCTAAAATAGTAAGACGGTCTTCGCCTATCGCAGTTACAATAATTCCCTCTCTTCCTCGAACTGTTGTTGATTTTCCTCGTGGATTAAAATCTAGAACATATGCATATTCCTCATACTTTCTAGGTGGGGATTGAGCCCTATGCAAAATAAAATACTCCTAAATGTTTACGAGTGCTCCTTGATTATATTGAGCATTTTTTCTAGAGTTTCAGCAAGAATTAGTTTTTTCCAACCAAATGTAAAAGAACGCAATTCTGCTAGACTGGTTGGCCTAATGTTTACAATTTCAACAGCTTCGTCTTCTGTTAGTTCACATTCTTTGATTAGACGTTTTTTCATTTCTTTTGCATCTTTAGAATCGATTGATACAAATTTTGAAACATAATCAAATGTCCAACGTTGAATTTGGTCCATAGCTTCAGGATCAACTTTACCTAAAATTTCTTTCACTTCTGAAAGGGAAATAGCTTGTTTCTTTTTTACTTCTTCCATCTCATACACCGAATGGTTTTATGTGATCCAATCTAGTGATTAAGGTTTTCGATTTTTCCCCTAATTTTACATCTAGTGTGATAGCACGTCTACCGACATTTGTAACTACACCCACTTTACCATGGTATCGTCTATGTGGTAATCCCTTATGCTGTCTAGGATCAATGATGACAAGTGCTTGCTGACCTTCATGATATTCGCGTAACAGGAATGAAACTCCTCTAGGGGATTTTTTCTTCATTACCGATCTGGATTTGTGTTTAAATCCGTGTGAACGACCATGGGACTTCTTAGTTGCCATTTATGTAAAACCTCCAAAAGCCCTATTTTAACACTTAGAACAATATTTTGATTAATTTATCCAATAATATCGGTTCTAAGCTGTCCACAAGCAGCGGAGATCTCAGTTCCCTTCTCAACACGAACTGTGCAATTTACTCCTGCATCATTCAAAATTCGTTCAAATTTAAGAATACTAGTTTTTGTGGGCCTCTTAAAATCACCTGCAGTGGGATTAATTGGAATTAAATTCACATGTGAGCCATTTCCATGTAAGAGAGTGGCCAGTTCAGTAGCAATTTCTGGAGAATCATTAATTCCTTCCATTAGAGCATATTCAAATGTAACACGTCGCCCAGTTTTTTTAAAATATCTTCTACCTGCTTCAATTATTTCTTCAACAGAATTAGGACTAGCAGTAGGAACCAATCTTCTTCTCAATTCATTGTTTGGCGCATGAAGTGATATTGCAAGTCCTATCTGCAGCTGCTCTTCAGCTAGTTTGTCTATTCCAGATGTAATACCAATTGTTGAAATGGTGATATGTCTTTGACCTAATCCAAATCCCCTATCATGAGTTAAAATCCTTACAGCCCGAATCATCTCATCATAATTTGCCATGGGTTCACCCATTCCCATAAAGACGAGATTTGTTACATGTTCTCCTCGTTGTTGTAAAAGTTCTGCAAAATGAATTACTTGAGATACAATGTGTTCAGCTTTTAGATTTGTTTCAAATCCCATTTGTCCTGTTGCACAAAACACACATCCCATTGCACAGCCAATTTGTGTTGAAACACAAATTGTTGATCTAGGATGACCATTAATCTTTGATGGAGGATATTGCATTAAAACTGTTTCAACAGAAGTGTCATTGGATAAACTAAGTAAGAGTTTGGTCGTTTCGCCATCTTCACTAACAACTCTATGAATTTCTTTTGCAGAACCTATTGTATAACCTTCTTCAATTAATTTTTCTCTCATTACTTTTGGAAGTTGTTTAATTTCAGAGATATCTTTAGGAAATTTGTAATACAGTGGAAGAAGAATTTGATCTGCTCGATATCTTTCATAGCCCATATCCATTACTAATTGTTCCATCTCTTCAGGCAGTAAACGATAAAGATCAGTCATGATGTACTAGTGAATTTTCAAATCATATTATAATTTAATCAATAGTTTAGAAAATAAAATAAATGAAAAGATAGGAGAAAAGAGTATGATTACTCTTCAATTGGTTCTGAATCATCAGGTTCAGAGTCTATACCAGATTCTACTTTGAGATCTGCGTCAGCAGTTTCGACTTTGGTCTCCACTTTAGTAGTTTCAACCTCTGGAGTTTCACTTACCTCAACTTCAGGAGTTTCAATAGTAGCCTCTACCTCGGGTTCTTTTGTCTTTTTGGTAGTTGTCTTTTTGGCAGCAGTCTTTTTGGTCTTTTTATCTGCATCCTCAGGATCAATAACTCCTGCTTCACCTAGAGCAAAGATTACTTCTTCTTCAGGATGGTGAGGACTATCTACCATTCTAGCAATTCGCTTCTTACCTGATTTTTTAAAGTAGATTCTGTAGGTACTTGTGTGAGCAACTACGTTTCCACCAATTGGACGTGTTGGATCTCCAAAGAAGACATCTGGAGACGCCATTACTTGATTTGTCGCTATTGCAGCACAATTGTATGTCTCTGCAATTCTAGATAGCAAATGAACAAAGTGATTGAGTTTTTGTTGTCTAACAGATAGTGTTCCCCTTCCAAGATATTCAGAACGGAACAAGCCAACTGCTGAATCTGCAACAATTAGTTTAACATTGTTTTCTTCAATTATCGGACCAGCTTCTTCTAGAATTAACACTTGATGTGCACTATTATATGCACGAGCAACTATGATTCTATCTAAAACTTTTTCCGGATCCATGTCGTGAGCTTTAGCAATAGATACGATTCTTTCAGGTCTGAAAGTATTTTCAGTATCAATGTACAAAACACTTCCTTCAAGACCACCTTCTTCCTTGCTTTTTTGAACCATCACAGACATTGTATGTGCAAATTGTGTTTTACCACAACCAAATTCACCATAAACTTCTGTCAGGGCTTGGGTCTCAATACCACCATCAAATAATGTATCAAGACAGTTTGTACCAGTTGTAATTTTACCAATACTTTGTCGGTGCTTGTAAATTTCAGTTGCACTTGTAAAATGCTTGGCAATTAATCCACCCTCAACTAGATGTTGTCGGGCTTTATTGACAATTTTTTCAGCAGTATCCTTTTCCATTCCAGTTATTTCTGCAATTTCTACAGGACCCCTGACGATGAGATCCATGACGTTGTGGACACCTGCATCGGATAATTTTCTTGTAGTTACAGGACCTACGCCCTCTAAACTATCTAATCTTAAATCTTCTACCATACCGTATGGTACGGTACCAGTACTTTATAAGGATATTGTTTTAGAAAATGATCGTAAAATGCCAAAAATTAGCAGAATTTGACTATCGTCTCTTTCTTCTTTGTCCAGGTTTGTTTTGTCCAGGATATCTTCCTAAGACAAATCGCTTTTTGAAGTTGCTTTTGTTTCTAAGACTAGAGCTAGTACCTACAATCTTTCTTCCTTCAACCTTTGGAGTTTGTCCTCTTACTTTACCTGCTTTGGTAAGTGAACCGTGTGTTGCCATGATCTATAATGCCATTTAGTGAATTTATGTATTTGTATGACTACCAGTATTTTGCTTTAACAGTCTCGATGACTTTTTCATGTTCTTTGCTCTTTCTACGTGCGTATCTCTCCATTGCACCTAATGGAACACCACCTAGGGATCTTGCAATTGCATTAAAGAAATATCTTTGTGGTCCTTTAGAACCAGTCTTGGTCATGAATTTCTGAATACCATATTTGAAATTGTGTTGCCATGTTTTATAGAGAACACCTAATTGTGCAGGAGTCATCTCATTTCCAATATTAAAGAAATCAGATTTTTCTAGTAAACCAATTGGGACAAATGTAAGGGCAGTTGCAGTAAACATTGAATCAGGTTGCTCACGTTCTAATTCACTGATTAGTTGAATTGTTTCCCAAGAGTCTTCAGGAGTTTCATCATTATCAAGACCCATGATCAATGTAAATGCTGGAATCCAATAATCTTGGTTCAATGTTTTAACTCCTTCTTTTACTACCCAATGCCATTCATCAGGAGAATATGGAGCAAGTTTTCTGTCAGCATATTTACCAATTAATCTCAAGCTACCAGTTTCAAATCCAGCTTGTACACCGATCATGTTATCAGGTCCTGCTTTGATAATTTTAGAGAGGTTTGGAATTAGTTTTTCATCAGCTATAGCACCTGCAAGTGTGCCGTGAGTTGGATTTGTGTGTTCAACCCCAGTAGACATGATTGCAGTGAATAATTCTTCTAAAGCTTCTCTATTTGGTTCCATTCCTTTTGCAGTTCTAGGATCCATTCCATAAACAAAGATATCATCACTGTGAATCCAAGCAGATTTGGAACCACCTTTCTTCATGTTAATTTCAATTTCTTTTTTCACTTTCTCAGGAGGATAGTATCTTAATGATCTTAATGTGACATCACAGAATTTACATCCTCTTCCACATCCACGCATTACCTCAACCATTCCATGCATACTTGGTTCAACAATATCTGGAATCTCTTCTAGTTCTGGTCTATCCCAGAAATTAACAAATCTTCCATGTAATTTCTTTCCATTTCTTTCAAATTCTTTGATGTTAACTTTAAAGTCGCTTCGTTTTCTGAAAGGATCCATGTTTTCAAAATCACCATTAATCAAATAATTGAAGAATCTTCCAGCATGTCCATCAATTTCAGGAGCAATGCCTCCAAGTTCCCCTTCTAAAATTGCATAAATTCCAAATTCTTCAATTTTTTCTGGGTCATAATTGTACTGCCAAGTTCCAGAAGCTCCAGAAATTACTTTTGCCTTACTTCCAGTTTTAGCTTTTGCAGCTTTAATTCTATGATGAAGTTCTGTATTGTAAAACTCATCATAAGAGATTTGTTTTCTACCATAAGTAAATGTCATAGTTACAGGTCCCATTCCAAGTGGGTCCATCTCATATGTTCCAACTACTTCAGTTTGAGGTCCAATAAATTGTTCAATATGATCAGGATGAGCAACAACTACATCTTGTCTGCTAAAACCATCTCTTAACAAACCTGCCTCTAATTTTCTCAATCCGTATGGAGCATAATTTGCAACACCATTTGTATGAGGAATATAATTACAAATAAAGTCAAACAGAATTTTAGGAGTAACTTGCTTTCCAAGAATCTTATACCAGAAACTGCTTTTGTCTCGATTAGGATCAATTGCTGGTGCACATCCAAAAAATGTTGCAAGAGACAATCCCCTATATGGCGACATCAAAGTACGATCCGCAGTTAATACAATCTTTGGAGTTCCCATACCCTTCATGAAAATAATTTTATGATTTATTTTAAACCTTGCTAGTCAAACTCAGTAATTTTCTAAAATTCCAGCCTTGTTTCGATGTAAATGGCCAAATTCCTTCATTTTAGAGAGTTGTTGACCATCAAATACGGTTCCATCCATACAAACAAGTTTTTCATCCACACAACAACTACCACAAATTCCAACCCCACACTTCATCATTCTCTCAAGACTTGCCTGAACAAAAATTCCTCGTGAATGTGCAGATTGAACTGTTTTGTACATCATAATTTCAGGGCCACAAGTATAAACGCCATCATATTTGTTCTCACTAACAAGTTTTTCAACCAAATCTGTAACAAATCCCTTTTCCCCATAACTTCCATCATCAGTTGAAACTATTACTTTGTGAGAATTATTTTCTAATAGATTGTTTGCTAAATCTTCAAAAAATACTTCATTTTTTGTTTTAGCACCAATTAGTACTGTAACATCATCATTAGGTTTTACAAATGTAAGCAATCTCATCATCGGAACAAGCCCAGTTCCACCTCCAACAAGTAACAACTTACCTTGTTTTACATCAAATGTATTTCCGTAGGGTCCACGAATTCCAATTTGTTCTCCAGATTTTATATTGAACAAACCAGTTGATGCAGGACCATGTTTTCTAACTGTAAAAGCTGCTTTTCCAAATTCTTTAGAAACCATTACACTCATAGGTAATTCATTAATTCCAGGTATCCAAACCATAGCAAATTGTCCAGGAAGGACAGTAGACATTAACTCATCTGAAAAAATCAATGTCCTAACAGTAGGAGTTTCATCAATTACTTTTTCAATTGTAACAATGGTTGGATGATTATGATTTCTTTGCAAGACCCACCATATCCTTTATTGAAGAAAATCCTTTACGTTTCATGTATTGCAGAATTCCATTGTTAATATCATCAAAAACATTTACCCAGTTATCACCAATTGCACTACCTAATTGTATTCCAGATGCTCCGGCCAAGAAAAATTCTACTGCATCTTCCCAAGTTGAAATTCCACCACAACCAATTATTGGAATATTATATTTAGAAGAAATTTCATAAACACATCTTAGTGCAATTGGTTTAATCGGAGTTCCAGATAATCCACCAAACTTGTTACTTAGAATTGGCCTCTGTGTTTCAGCATCAATTGCCATAGCTCTGACAGTATTGATTGCAGTTATGGCATCAATTCCAGAATCAATTGCTGTTCCTACAGTATTTAGATAATGAGTTGTTCCCAAACCGACTTTTGCAATTACTGGAACATTAGTGGTGTTTTTTACTGTACTTACAATTTTTTTTACTAATTCTGGATCATCTCCAACCTCCAAACCTACTTTGGCCACATGAGGACATGATAAATTTAGTTCATAGGCAGTAACTTTACAATTTTCAAATTCTTTTATCATCATTTCAAAGTCTTCAGGAATAGAGCCTACCAGACTTACAATTATTGGAACATCTTGATTTGGTTGAATCATTTTAGCAAAATTTGGAGCTCCAGGATTTGAGAGACCAACTGCATTAATCCAACCTCCATCACCTACACTAAAGATTGTAGGGTTTGGATATCCTTCCCATGGTTCCTTACTAAGTGATTTTGTAACAACTGCGCCTACACCTGAGCGATAAAGTCGATTAAACACATCCAGAGATATTCCTAAAATTCCAGAAGCAAGCATTACAGGTCTTTCTAATTGAATTTGACCTATGGAAGTTACAAGACTGGGTTCCACTTTGATTAATGAACTTAGTTTCGAATATAATAGTTGATTCACGGTTCTGGTACCTTTTTTAAAGGTGATTTAGAATGAACTAGTCATGTATTCTGTAATATTAACAGAATTGGGAATTTCGGTTTTCAAAGATGGTAATCTAGATAAGGCATTTCCATTCTCAAATTCAGTAAAAGAATATCTTGCAGTTAAAAACAAAGAATCAAAATTAAATGAACTTGTAAATTACCTAGCTTCGATCCAACGAGGAGTTTCAGTTAGTGATGAATCATTGTTAGCTATTTTGAAAAAATTTTCCATTGATTGTCACTTGATGAATTCAGAAGAGCTTGAAACAATTCAAGCTACAAAACCACAAATAATTGTAGATTCAGGTTATGCATCAAATCTTCAAGACACATTAGGAAAACTTAGGGAGTTTGCACTTGGAATATCATCTTCCAAAGTTACCGAAGTATCTGAAAGTCCAGATTTACATATAATTCAGGCAATTAATTCACTTGATGAAATTGACAAAATAGCAAATGGTTTAAGTTCACGATTAAGAGAATGGTACGGATTACATTTTCCTGAATTAGACAATGTAATTGATAGTATCAATGGTTATGCACAAATTGTTCTTGCAGGAAAACGTGATTCATTGACAAAACAAGTTTTTGAAGATGCTGGTTTTCCTGAATCAAAAGTAGAGATGTTGTCTTTAATTTCTTCAAAAAGTAGAGGTGGAGATATTTCCGATGTTAATTTAGCAATAGTTCAATCAATTGCCAAACAAATTTTAGATTTTCATGATTTACGCAAAAAACTTGAAGAGCATGTTGAAACAGAGATGCTTACAATTGCACCCAATCTTTCAGCAATACTTGGTTCTGCAGTAGGTGCAAGAATCCTAGGAAGAGCTGGAAGTCTCAAAAGATTAGCGTCACTACCTGCAAGTACAATTCAGGTATTGGGAGCTGAAAAAGCATTGTTTAGATCATTAAAGACTGGATCTCAACCACCAAAACATGGATTACTTTTTCAACATGCAATGGTTCATGCAGCCCCAAGATGGCAAAGAGGAAAAATTGCTCGTGCAGTAGCTGCAAAAGCAGTCATTGCTGCTAGAGTAGATGTTTACGGGGAAGGGCTAAACACTACTTTACTAGAAAAACTAAACATCAGAGTTGATGAGATTGGTAAAAAGTATGAAAATCCAACTGAAAAAGACTTCAGATCACCACAATCTTTCCGTAGAGAAGGTGGAGAGAGAAGAAGAGAAGGTGGAAGATTTGAGGATAGACGTAGAGAAGGTGGAAGATTTGAGGATAGACGTAGAGAAGGTGGA
>JBFIEJ010000012.1:0-24244 GCA_041603475.1 Candidatus Nitrosopumilus sp.
AACGTTCTGTGGTATTTCTCACTGGCATTCTTTAGATCCATTCTCAGTTTTACAATTTTATCTGTAATCTCTGATACTTTTTTACTGAAGTCAGCAGGTTCTGGTGTTTCATTAATTATTTTTTTAAGATTTGATTTTTCAATCTTGATTTTGTCTTTGATTACTGTAATGTTGCTCTCTAATTCTTTGATGATCTTAGTCATTCCACCTCTCTCAATTACTATTGCAGAGATTACGTCTTTACTACTGGACTTTATTTTAGATACACTTGCTTGGCATTCATTAGCTTTGAGATTGTGTGATAGTTTGATCTTTTTAGATTCACTGTCAGAACTAATCAGGACTTCGGGATTTCTAATGTCGTTATTTCCAGCACATGCTTCAAAAATGTAACTATAGGTTCCTGGTTTTACCTTTGGAACTGTTCTATCTGCATCAATTAATGTAACTACTGCAATAGTTTTGACATTTCTTCCATCAGATGTCGATGTTTGAGCATGTCCCAAATTCATACCTGACAATAATAAAATTGAGGCAAGAAATATCCCACACATTGCATTTAGTTTAGTATTATTTTTCAACATCATACATCATCATACTAATTTAATAAAGTTTATTTTAAAATGTCACTAATGGCATTTGTCCTTTACGTTAATAATAAAAATGAGTAAAATACTATTCAATTGATGTTCACAAAATACCATAACTTTAATATTAATTTTGGAGGAAAATTATTCTTATGAAAAATCTTAATCTAATTTTTGCAATTGCCATTTCTGCAACTTTACTTAGTGGTACAACCACAGTTTCTTTTGGTGCAACAAACCCTATCCCATCTCCAAGAGAGCAGATGGATAGTGGGATTAGTCCCGCAAATGTAGTTTGCAAGGCTGGATTGAAATTAATTATTAGAGCAACTACTGACTCTGCTGCATGTGTGAAGGATAGCTCTCAGGACAGAATGATAAAGATTGGATGGGCAAAAACACTTTCTGCATTGCTAGAGAAAAAGCCAGAATTATCAAAAATCGGTGATGTAAATACAATCAAAGTCGTACCAGTATTTGCTGATAAGAATAGATTAGATACTAATCCTACAATTGTAAAAAATTACAACTATGTCTTTGAGGCATGTGCAAAATCTACTTTAATTCGTGCCCCTGAGGTCCTAGTTACATCTGATAGTGAGACAAAATCCATCAAACTATCTGAAAACATTTCTCCTAAAACATGTCAAGTCAGCTCAACTATAATCAAAGCAACTGATACAAATTCAATCAAAGCAAATATTGTAAAAAAGAATGATATCTCATTAATTATCAACCAACTTGAATCACAAGTAAAAACTCTTCAAGATGTTTTAGATAAAGAAAAGAAACAACTAGTAGAGATTGCAAAGCAAACTCCACAACCTACTGATTATGCAAAAAAAGTCTCAGAACAAACTGATAAAATAATTTCACTAAGAAATGATCTTAATGCTGCAAGGGCTGATTTGCAAAAGAATCAATACACTTTGATAGTTGGCGCAAAGGCTCCTCCGGTAATTGAGCCCCCAAAGATTGAAGAGCCACTGTCAATGAACACTACTGATACTTTTACATCACATGTAAAAATTCTAAAGATTGCAGCACAGTTTGCAGACGCAGGACGATTAAAGTCAGACCCATTGGCAACTTCGTTTAATTTTGTTTTTGATGCTTGTGCTGGAGAAAATGATATCCTATATCCTGAACTCCTAGTAAGATCTGATACTGAATCAAAATCAGTAAAACTAAGTGAGCCAATTCTTGCAATGTCTTGCCAGACCAGCTCCACAGTAATTAAAGCAGCTGAGAAAAACTCTATCCAAGCAATGATAGTTACGAGTGGTGATGTCTCTAAAACTATCCAAGAATTACAAGTCTTAGTTGATTCTCTCAAAGAGAGTATTGCAAGTGACAAAAAATCATTAATTGATTATGTGAAACAAACTCCGCAACCAGATGATTACATGCAAAAAGTCTCTGAACTAACAGACAAAATTATTCAACAGAGAAATGATCTCAACAAGGCAAAACATGACTTGATTACCCTCAAGTACATGTTAAACGAATGAGTGTATCTTGATAGTAAGGATTAAGTGCTAAAATGAAATATTACATCATGAAAAAATTCCCTGGAAATAAAGGGTTGTTTGTATTTACTGTGTTAATTGCTTTATCGTTATCTTTAGTCTATGATAATTTAGATGATTCATTTGCACAAACTGCATCTGCACCTGATGCAATAACTGATCTAATTGCAATTCCTGCTAATGGCGAGATCCATCTGTCTTGGAGTGCACCTGCAAATAACGGCTCACCAATTGTCTCCTACAAAATTATCCGTTGGGAGACTGGTTCAGATGTATTTACAACCTTTCCTAATCTAAGTACTACTACACAAGCAATTGCAACCGGACTCAAAAATAATGTATCTTATAGTTTCAAAGTAATTGCTACAAACTCTATTGGCTCAAGTGCTGATTCTAACATTGCATCTGCAAAACCATTGGCAACAGCACCCCTAACTGATGTTCCAAATGCTATAACTGATTTTATTGCAACAAGAGGTGATGCCAAAGTACATCTTACTTGGAGTAAACCAAATCCCAACGGATCTCCAATTACTGGCTACAAAATTACCTATTGGCAAATAGGAACTGATGATATCAAGAAAAAAACTGTTGATGCAACTGCAACCAGTGCACAAATTACCGGTCTGATAAATGATGCATCATATGCATTTAAGATCAATGCAATAAATGCACTTGGGCAGAGTCCTGACTCTAATGTAGATTCTGCAACTCCTTCAAAGTCTGTAGTTGCTACAGTTCCAAACCAAGTACGTGGTGTAGTTGGAATTCCTAGTAATGGTCAAGTATTTCTGTCTTGGATAGAGCCATCTGATAATGGCTCTTTTATTACAAGTTATAGAATTACAGTAAATGAAAAAGGCTCATCTGTAACCACTACATATCCTAACATTGGAGATGTGACAAAGACTACAATTCTTGGATTAAAGAATGGTGTGTCTTATGAGTTTAAAGTTGCAGCAGTTAACTCAGTAGGTGCTGGAAAAGATTCTTCTGTAATTACAGTTATTCCCTCTAACAAAGTACCCATTGCAATCACAAATCTTAAAGCTACTCCCGGCGATGGTCAAGTCACACTAACTTGGACTGTCTCTGCAACTGCACTGGAAGATATAACTGGATATAGAGTACGAGAATTCAAGACTGGTTCTGATTCTTTTGTATCTTATTCTATAGTTGGACAAAAAACTAGCATTACAATTGATGGTTTAACAAATGGAATTCCTTATGGATTTAGAGTTTTAGGTGTTAATGACAAGGGTTTGGGACCTGAATCTAACATTGTTTATGTAACTCCAATGGCTCAGGCAAAAGCCTTGGGCAAAGTCCCTGCACAGATAGGCAATCTCAAAGCCACTGCAGGTGATTCTCAAGTAAAACTTGAATGGAGTGCCCCATTTGATAATGGATTTCCAATTACTGGATACAAAATAATCCAATCAAAGACTGGCTCTAGTTCATTTACAACTATTCATAAATCCGATACCCTTCCCAATGCCCTAATTACCGGTCTGACAAATGATGCATCTTACAACTTTAAGGTTTCAGCCGTCAATTCTGAAGGCACAGGTAAAGAATCAAACTCAGTCTCTGCAATTCCAAAGTCTGCAACTAGTCCAAATCTCAAGATTCCTCAGTGGGTGAAAAACAATGCCGAGTGGTGGTCACAAGGATTGATCTCTGATTCTGAATATGTGCAGGCAATAGAATATCTGATAAACCAGGGAATAATCAAAATCAAATAATCTAAGACTCTTTAACATCTCAATTCTTTTACAAAAAACTTTGATCCCAAGTTTACAAAGATGAAACTTTCAATTTATATCAAATCTAATTACGTTGATTTTCATTGCCAAGAAAAATTAGGATGACCAAAAACGGAATCCTATGTGAGATAAATGATAAACGAGTTTGTCTGGATCCGAAAACTAGTGATTCTGCAGGAATTAATTTTGTCTCTCATGCACACTCTGATCATCTTCCATCAAAAAATGGTGGAACTATTCTGTCCTCAATTGAGACAAACGAGATTGCAAACTTGCGTGGATTTAAGATGCAAAATTATGTTGAGTCTATGGACGATTTCTCACTTATTGACAGCGGACACATACTAGGTGCTAAAGGATTACTCTTTGATGATGTTTTTTACACAGGAGATATTTGCACTAGAGATAGAGGATTCCTGAAAGGCGCAAAAGTTCCAAAGTGCAAAACTCTGATCACAGAGTGCACATTTGGTTTACCTGAATTTGTTTTTCCAAGTATGGGTGAAATTCAAAAACAAGTAAACGAGTTAATCTCTGAGCTATATGGAAAAGGAATCCCTGTAATCTTGATGGGATACCAATTAGGAAAGGCACAAACTATTACTCAACTCTTTGGACATTGGGGGCCACTATATCTTCATGATTCTATCAAGGAAATGAATAATCTACATCAAAAATTTGGAGTTCAACTAAATGATGGAATAGGCCATTCTGAGGCTGAAAAAAATGGATTGTTGGAAAAAAAGCCTTGGCTTATGGTTGCCCCGATGGTTTCGGCCAAAAACAAATTCATTCAAGATATGAAATCAAAATATGGTGCTGTAACAATTGGATTTAGTGGATGGGCTCAATCAACACGATTTGCATTTGGAAGAAGGGCTGACTATTCTATTGCAATGAGTGATCATTGTGATTTCAATGAGCTAGTTGATATGGTAATCCAATCTGGTGCAGAACAAGTATACACTATTCATGGTTTTGTATCTGAATTTGCTGAGCATCTAAACAAACTTGGAATTTCTGCACAACCACTAATTGAAAATTCCCTAGATGACTTTACTTAGAAATTTACTGCATTCACAATCTGAAATAAGACAAGTCTCTGAATTTCTAATGTGATCATGGGAAAAGTGTTTACAGTTTTCATTTTTACATATTCTCCTTTGTGCTTCTCTTTGAACAACACGCTGAGCAATCTCATTTGCCTGCTCTTTTGAATATCCCTTCTTATCCATGTAATAATGAACAATTCTGTTGTATAACATGTCTGGTTTGAATTGTTTTTCTAGCAATACTGTCTCCTCCTGTTCCCTCTTCTAAAACTTGATCCTTTATGACAGTCACATTTACAAGACTCATCATTGCAGAATCCGTTTTGATTTTTTAACATGTATTAATTACGCATTTATCGTATTTCAAAGACTCGCTTTTTCAAACTTGAATATGTTTAATTATATTCTCAGATTTGAATATTTTTTAAATTAGTATTTGAAATTTCTCAAAATTTTATCTCAAAATTACGCCTATATCCATTAGATTTGTGTGTGTAAAGTCTGTGATTACATTGCCTTTTTGTTTTTGAAAAAATCTTCCAGAATCACTATTTTTGAGAAACTCTTTCATTACATTCAAATCAATTCTGATATTCTCAGTTATGGCTCCGGCAAATACTGAATTACCATCAATTCCATCTGTACCAATTGATGATATGACTAGTTTTTTTGATTTTTGGGTATTTTTTAGCAATCGTAAAACTAATTCTTGATTTCGTCCGCCCATTCCCTTTCCCAGTACTCTTACTGTGGGCTCTCCCCCAAAAATCAGACATGTCTTTTGCTCATCAGAAATATTTTCAAGGATTTCTTTTACTACATCCTTGATGTCTCCAAAAACCTGCATTGTCTTTACTTTGTAACCACGATTTTTTGCCTCTTTTTGCATGGCATTTATGCAATCAAGATTATTTGCAATGACAAAATTTTCAATCTTTGCTTTTTTAGGGGTTTCTTGTTCCTGCTTATTTTTTCCTTTTTCTAATACTTGTAAAACCTCTTTTGGTGTTTTCCATTTTATCTTGTATTTTTCTAGCACCTTTATTGCATCCGAGAATGTTGTATCATCCATGTATGTGGTTCCAGATGCAATTGATGAAAGATCATCTCCTTGCACATCTGACATTATCAATCCAACTCCGTGACACTTCATGTTTTCCACTAATCTACCTCCTTTGATCTTTGACAAATGTTTTCTAACACAGTTGAATTCTTGAATGGTGGCTCCAGATTTGAGCAGTACATTTGTTACGTGAATTTTATCCTCAAGTGTTATCTCATTTGGCATGGCAAGTAGCGATGAGCCTCCGCCTGAGACCAAAAAAATTACCAAATCCTCACTACGTCTATTTTCTAGAAACTTTATGACTTCTTTTGCAGCCTTTACACTAGTCTTGTCTGGTTTTGGATGTCTTGAATTGAAAATTTGAAATTTTTTACCTTTGATTTTAGATTTTGAGCCTTTGGGAATTACTACTATGCCACTCTTAATAGGGATAATTGCATTTACAGCCCTAGTCATTGAATCTGCTGCTTTTCCAAATGCTACTGTATAGATATTCGAATATTTTTCTAAACTAATTGTTTTTTTCTTTACTTTAATCTCTTTTGGGGTTAGAAATTTTGGGATAATGTTTTCAGGATTTGCAGCTTGCAGTCCTACCTCTAAAATTTCAAGACACTCTTTTTTCTTTTCACTATTAGCTAGTTCCTGAAAATTTTTTATGATCATACTATCTGTCTTCAACCAAGATATAATAATACACGTTACTAGACTGTCATAGCCTTGGTTTTTGAATCCATCCTTTATCTTGCTGTATTGATAATCTCTGCAAAATTATTTGGAGAATTGATGCATAGGATTCACCAGCCAACCATTATCGGAAATGTTTTGGCAGGAATAATTGTCGGTCCAGCATTATTTGCAATTGTTCAGCCAGTAGAGGCAATTGATCTTTTTGTCTCAATTGGGGTCTTTTTCTTATTTTTCTTGATTGGACTTGAGGAAATTGACATCTCAGGATTATTCAAAGTAATGCGAGGAAGAATTTTTGCAGGGTCTGCTGTTGCATTTTTAATTCCATTTGTCACTGCAGGGGTTTTTGGACTAGCTTTAGATATGAATTTCATTCATGCTTTTGCAATTGCAAGTGTTATTGCAGCATCAAGTCTAGGTGTTACTGCAAAAATTCTCACTGACTTGGGGAAACTTCGCTCAACAATTGGTTTGGAAATATTTACCGTAACTGCCATTGTAGAGTTTATTGCAATTATTATTACAAGTGTTCTAATTCAAGTAAATCAAAGCGACAATCCAGAAATTTCTGAATTTCTTTGGTTATTTGCAAAAATGATAATCTTCTTTGTAGTTGCTGGGTTGGTGTCAAAATTTGTAGTCCCTCCATTTTTCAGATTTATTCGAAAACACTTGCAAGTTAAACTAATTTATTTTGGCCTAGTTGTTGGTATGATTCTTTTAGTTGCATACTTTGCTGAATTAAGTGGAATACATGGAGCAATTGGTGCACTGCTTCTTGGAATTGCAGTATCTAGAATGAATAGAGAAGATTACATTGAGATTTCTCATAACACTCATGTAATAGGAACCGGAATGTTCATTCCGATATTTTTTGCAGGAATAGGATTGCATTTTACAACTGGATTTTTGGAGATTCCAATCTGGGTAATTGCAGTTTTTATAGGAATTATTGTTGGAGTGAAATTTGTAGCGTCTTGGATAGCCGTTCGCATAGCACGAATGTATCCTGCTACAACTGTTGCATATGGTGTAATGTCAAAGGGTGCAGTAGATCTTGCCCTTCTTTTGTCTCTGCTTGAAGTAGATATTGTAGACAAGAACATGTTCTCTTTGCTTGTTTTAGGTACTTTGATTACGATGATTATATCCAGTGTTGAGTTACAGCGTAAATTAAAAAAAGTGATTCAAGTCAAAGTTGGAAATCTAGAGATTGCAATGCTGCCAATCTACTTCCGACGTGCAGTATCTGATCAAAAAGCCGAAGATGCAATGATAACCCAATTTCCTAAAGTTTTTCAAAATGAAAAAATTAAAGATATTTTGGAGAAATATGATTTATCTAAAATGCCCTGCTTGGTAAATGATGTTGATCAAACCGTGGGTATTGTCTCTAAAAAAGATCTCTCAAAGGTTCACAAAAACAGTTATGGCAAATATACTGCTCAAGATATCATGAATAGAAAATTCAATACCGTACTTCCTCAAGAGTATCTGTTTTCTGTAATTCAGAAAATGAATTCTCATCCTTATGATATTATTCCCGTAATTGAACCTAGTCCAAATGGAAAAGTAATTGGAATTGTGACTAATGAATCAGTAATGGGATTATTATCAAAAAAACCAATTCCTAAAAGCGAAAGTTAGTTTTTCTGTAAATCTCGTTGCAACATATAATAATAATCAATAATGTCTTTGAGTTATGCACACAGTACGAATTCCAAAAGTTATCAATTTTGGTGAAAACGCACTTAGTGAAACAGAGTATCCAAAAAATGCTCTTGTTGTAACAACAGCTCCTCCGGAATTATCTGGTAAGTGGCTAGACAAAATGGGCATTCAAGATTACATGCTTTATGACAAAGTAAAGCCAGAACCCTCAATTGATGATGTAAATTCATTGATTGCTGAATTCAAAGACAAAAAACCATCTGTCTTAATCGGATTAGGTGGAGGAAGCTCATTAGATGTTGTAAAATATTCTGCTCAAGATTTTGGT
Organism: Candidatus Nitrosopumilus sp.; assembly: GCA_041603475.1. GTDB lineage: Archaea > Thermoproteota > Nitrososphaeria > Nitrososphaerales > Nitrosopumilaceae > Nitrosopumilus. Next base: position 8,690 of record JBFIEJ010000012.1, read on the forward strand.
GTAGAGAAGATTTTGATCCCAACTACATTTGGAACCGGAGCTGAAATGACAACATACTGCGTTTTGAAATTTGATGGCAAAAAGAAACTGCTACATGAAGATAGATTCCTTGCAGATATGGCCGTAGTTGATTCATACTTTTTAAAAGGCACCCCGCAACAAATTGTTAATAATTCAGTTTGTGATGCATGTGCTCAGGCAACTGAAGGTTATGACAGCAAATTAGGAAATGATTTGACAAGAACACTGTGCAAACAAGCATTTGAGATCCTCTATGATGCAATTATGAATGACAAACCAGAGAACTATCCATATGGTTCAATGCTATCTGGAATGGGATTTGGTAATTGCTCTACAACACTAGGACATGCATTGTCTTATGTTTTCTCAAATGAAGGAGTACCTCATGGTTATTCGCTATCATCTTGTACGACAGTTGCACACAAACATAACAAATCAATCTTCTATGATAGATTCAAAGAGGCTATGGAAAAACTAGGTTTTGATAAATTAGAACTCAAAGCAGATGTTTCTGAAGCTGCAGATGTCGTAATGACTGATAGAGGACATTTGGATCCAAACCCAATCCCAATATCTAAAGAAGATGTTGTAAAATGTCTTGAAGATATCAAAGCAGGCAATTTGTAAAAAATTCAATATTTTTTACTTTTTTTCTATTTTCTTGAAAAACTACGAAATTGGCAGCTTGATTAAACTTTTTATGCTAATACTCTCAGTGAATTGTACGTGACTCAAAAAAATATAAAATTTGGAATTCAAAACGGATTAAATGTAGCCAGAGCCGGATACACTGAAGACCAAATTTTAACGGCTTGTATGCTTGCCGATAAAACCGGTTATGACTCTATTTTCTATATGGACCATACAAACGTCCCACAATGGAAAAACGCTATAGTTCTTGATCCTTGGGTTATGCTGTCTGCTATTGCTGCAGTTACAAATAACGTAGAGTTGGGAACTTGTGTAACTGATGCCATTAGAAGACATCCATCAAACATTGCACTTGCTGCTATTACTTTGGATAGAGTCTCAAAAGGAAGAGCAATTCTAGGAATTGGTGCAGGTGAAGCTCAAAATCTAAAAGAATTTTGCATTCCATTTGAAAAACCAGTTTCAAAATGGGAAGAACAAATTGAAACTATTCATGAATTATACAAATCAACTCCGGACAACACTGTAAATTATAAGGGTAAATATTATCAACTTGAAGGCGCTTGTTTGCAAGCCCCTCCAATTAGAAAACCACGACCACCAACTTACATGGCATCAGGTGGTACACGTACACTAGCATTGACTGGAAAACATGGTGATGGTTGGTTGCCAATTGGATACACACCAGAACTCTTTGAAGACCATGCCGATCAAATTAGAAAATCAATGGATGAAAATAACAGAACACAAGAGGAAAAAGATAACTTCCAATACGCACTAGATATTGATGTATACTTTTCTGAAGATGCAGAAGAATCTTGGGCACGAATGAAAGAAGCCGTTAAGGTTAGTTTGTTCAAGCCTGAAATTTTGAGAGTACATGGACTAAAAGAAATTGAAGGATTTGATTTTAGAAAATACTTTACAGAATATTCAATGTCTAATCAAGATTGGATTGTAAAGATGAGAGAGGCTGCAACAAAAATTCCTGAAAAAGTTGCTCGTTCATCTACTGCTGTTGGAACTCCTGATGATATCATTCCAACATTTGAGAGATTCATGGATGCCGGTGTCAATCACTTTGTAATTAGATTCTGGGGAAAGAATTACTTTGGCTCTATTGATAAATTTGCAAGTCATGTAATGCCTGCACTACGTGAAAAAGCCAAACAATAAGGGCGTTATTTTCTATAACATACAGTAAATCATTTACTACACTATCGCTTTGAAATAATGATGGACGATATCCCTGATGAAGTCAAGAAATGTCTTGATATTTTAGAGGAAAATGTCGAAATATTGGCCAATCTTGAGTTTGAACTAGAAGACGAAAAAGAAGATGAACTTATTACAAATATGGAACTCCATCAGCTAATTGATATGACTGAAGATGTTGCTGAATCATCAAAGCTAAAACGTGCAGAATCTAAATTTGTTAGAAGACAGACTGAAGATTCTCTATGATTTATGCGGTCTCTTGTTTTTTGCTTTTGTAAAAGATTTTGCCCTTCGTTTATTTTTTTGCTTTTCTAATCTCTTTCGTGTTCGCTCTGTGGCTTTTGTTGCTCCTTGAATAATTTTAGTTCTACTTCCATCTCGTAGCATTATTTCTTTTCCTTTGAATCGAAATTCCACATCTCTGCATTTCACATAATATTTTTTGAGACAAAAAAATATTCTATTGTTAGTTCCATGCATGTCCTTGACTTCTTTGGATTTTTTTAATTCATTGAGAATGTTTCTTAGTAGCCCCTTATCGATATCAGTAATTCTATGCAATTCCCTAAACCAAATGAATTTAGAATCCGAACCCCATTCTTCTAGAATATCTAAAACTTGTTTAGTTGCATCATCGTATTCTTCATTAATTTTAATCATTTTTTATCCAAATCCATCTAATTTTTTTAGCAATATTAATTGATGAAATTTTTGATCAAAAAAGTCAAGTTTTAGAATGTTTTTTACTTTTGGTTCTTTTTGTAATTAATTGGTATGAAGCCAGATCTAAAAAATGAATGCAACCAACTGGAATGCCGAATACTTGAAATTAAGAAATTAGCAAAAGAACTTGATGAGGATGTTTAGACTATATTTTTGATTTAGTTTTTCTTTCCTTGATTCTTGATTTTGTTACTTTGACTGATTGTTTTTGATTATTTTCCATTTTTTTGGCTATTGAATCAATTTGGCTAATGATTTTTGCTTGCACTTCATTTGATTTTGCTTTGAGGAGTTTCTTTTTTAATTTTTTTAGTTGGATAGAATATGAAACAAACTCTTCTTTTAATTCATCAAGATATGGATCCTTCATTGTAAGATAACTGTGATTCCACATTTAGAATCTTTCCGCTACTTACTTTCTTAACCTAACTTTAAATTCTTAGGTTGCTGATTCCATTTAGTTTATTAGATATTTCTGATGACTCTTTATGATTTGAAACTACTAGGGCGATTGGAGATAAAGTCCTATGAAAAAATTAAAGAATTTCTATCTGAGGAGCATGTAGGACGCATTGCAACAATAGATGAAAATGGATTCCCTCAGATAATTCCGATGAATTTTGCATTTGTCAACGATTCAATTTACATGCATTCCTACCCAAAAGGTGAAAAGCTAGACAATCTTATTCGTAATGAGAAAGTTGGATTTGAAGTAGATAGGGAACTAGAATTTTTGCCATCTTATTTTTCCCATCCTACTGATGCTTCTCAAGCAGATACACTTTACATCAGTGTTGTGATGAAGGGTAAGGCAAGTATAGTTGATGATGATAACGAAAAGACTTTGGGACTCAATGCATTGATGGAAAAATATCAACCTGAAGGAAATTACATTCCCTTAAAAAATAATGATCTAGTGTTAGATGAGGTGGCAGTCATTAAAATAATTCCAGATTCCATAAAGGGAAAATACAAAATTGGTCAGCATATGAGGGCTGATTCAAGGGCAATTTTAGCCCAAAAGATACTAGAACGTAATTCTCCTACTGCAAAAAAGACTCTGGAGATAATGGGCTTTGAGATTACTGATAATGGATTAAAGATGATAGATGAGCCAGTTTGGTGATTTTGATTATTGCATCCTTTTGAATTTAATTGACTGTTGGTGAGTTTTTATCAATATGCTCTAGATTGCACTGCATGGAACAAAAATCACTGGCCCTATTTTCAAACTCTTTTCCGCAATTTTGACATATTGCTTTCATTATGGATAGAATTGAATTTTTACATATAAAGAAGAACAAAAATTATCCCTAGTGCCAAAAATATGATTATCTATTCACCATTGGTTTTCACTTTACATTCGTTAGCTATAAGTTCAGTTTTTGATGATTGTATATGTTGGAACAAATTTCTCAATTTGAACTTGTATCTGAATATGAACCCACAGGTGATCAACCTCAGGCAATTGATGCACTTGTTGAAGGGGTAAAAAAAGGAACAGTGCAGACTTTACTTGGAGTTACTGGTAGCGGCAAAACATTTTCAGTTGCAAATGTAATTGCTAGGACTGGAAAGAATACTCTGGTAATTTCACATAACAAAACACTTGCAGCTCAACTATATTCAGAATTAAAACAATTTTTCCCAAAAAATAATGTGGGCTATTTTGTTTCATACTATGACTACTATCAACCTGAAAGTTATCTTCCTCAAACTGACACATACATTGAGAAAGATACTCAGATTAATGAAAAAATTGAAAAATTAAGACTAGAGGCAACTGCCATGTTGCTCTCAGGTGAGCCTACAATAATCGTATCCACTGTTTCTTGTATCTATTCTCTAGGTAATCCAAAAGATTGGGAAGATTTGGCAATCACTTTGAATACTGGTGATGAAATAAAACGAACTGATATTATTAGAAAATTTGTAGATGCACGATATGAAAGAAATGACACAGAGGTTGCACCTGGCAATTTTCGAGTTAAGGGCGATACCATTGACATCACTCCTGCATATTCAGAAGATCTAGTGAGGATTTCTCTATTTGGAGATGAGATTGAAAAAATTACCTTACTTGATCATGTTTCACTAAAAGAGAAGAGAAGCATTTCACAGATGAAAATATTTCCTGCAAAACACTATCTTATTGCTAAAGATGTTAGAGAAAAAGCAGTCAAATCTATTAGAGAAGAATTACAAAAGCGATTACCAGAACTTAACGAATTAGAAAAACAAAGACTGGAGATGAGAACCAAATATGATTTGGAGATGATTGAGGAATTGGGATATTGTTCAGGAATAGAGAACTATTCTAGACATTTTGATGGACGACGTGCAGGTGAAAAAGCATTTTGTTTAATGGATTTTTTTGGAGATGACTATCTGCTAGTCATTGATGAATCCCATGTTACATTACCGCAATTGCATGGAATGTACAAAGGTGATCACTCTAGAAAAAAGGAACTTGTAACATATGGGTTTAGATTGCCAAGTGCATATGATAATCGTCCATTAAAATTCGAAGAATTTGAGGAATATCTCAAAAATACAATCTTTGTTTCTGCAACTCCTTCTGAATATGAGAGAAAAATATCATCCAAAATTGCAGAACAACTGGTTAGACCTACTGGATTACTAGACCCTGTAGTTGAGATTAGGTCAACTAAAGACCAAATGGATGATTTGATCAGTGAAATTGGTAAACGAGCAACTAATTCTGAGCGTGTTTTGGTAACTACGCTGACTAAAAGGATGGCCGAAGACCTTGCAGAATATCTCTCAAAAAAACAAGTACGAGTAAGATACATGCACTCAGAGATTGATGGGTTGCAAAGAACTGAATTGATTAGGCAACTAAGACTGGGCGAATTTGATGTTTTAGTGGGCATCAATCTACTTAGGGAAGGCCTCGATATTCCTGAAGTTTCATTGGTTGCTATTTTGGATGCAGACAAGGAAGGATTTTTGAGAAATTTTACTAGTTTAATTCAAACATGTGGTCGTGCTGCAAGAAATGAGAATGGAACAGTTATCATGTATGCTGACACTGTAACAAAATCTATGAGTGCAGCCCTGGATGAGACAAAACGTAGACGAGAAAAACAAATACAATACAATATGGAGCACAATATTACCCCAAAGACAATCATAAAGTCAGTACCAGAACAAGAAACCGCATTAGATGAATCAAAATTAAAATCTACACATGATCTTAGAACTGATATTATTGATTTAGATGCACAAATGAAAAAATATTCTGAAGATTTAGACTTTGAGCGAGCAATTGAGTGTAGAGATAGGATAAAAAGACTAGAAAAGGAGATATTGTTTAAAGATGGTAGAAAATAATCTCAAAATTCGTGGGGCACGTCATCATAATCTGAAAAATTTAGATGTTGATATTCCAAAAAACAAACTAGTAGTTATTAGTGGGTTGTCTGGCTCTGGAAAATCTACTCTGGCTTTTGATACAATTTATGCTGAAGGACAAAGAAGATATGTTGAATCACTTTCTGCATATGCTCGTCAATTTTTAGAAATGATGGATAAACCTGATGTTGACTCTATTGAAGGTTTGTCACCTGCAATATCAATTCAACAAAAGACCACTAGTAAAAATCCCCGTTCAACAGTTGGAACTACAACTGAAATTTATGATTACATGAGATTGCTTTTTGCAAGGATTGGAATTCCATACTGTATTAATTGTGGACGCAAAATTTCTACTCAATCAATTGAGACAATATGTGACTCTGTACTCAAAGATTTTCTTGGAGAAAAGATTTTGATTTTATCTCCCATTATTCAGAGAAAAAAGGGAACATATGAGAAATTATTTGAACAGATAAAAAAAGACGGATACTCTAGAATTCGCGTAAATGGCGAGATTTTAAGCCTAGATTCGGAAATTCCTGCCCTTGATAGGCAAAAATGGCATAATATCGAAATTGTTGTAGATAGAATAACTACTGAAAAATCTGAGAGATCCAGACTCTTTGAGGCAATTCAAACTGCCATCAAAGCATCCAAAGGAGATGTTATGATTGCCACTGATAAATCAGAAAAAATATTTTCACAAAACAATGCATGTCCTTATTGTGGTTTGACCATTGGTGAATTAGAGCCCAGAACATTTTCTTTCAACTCTCCATTTGGAATGTGTAAGACTTGCAATGGATTAGGTGTAAAGATGGAGTTTGATGCAGATTTAGTAATACCTGATAAGACAAAATCAATTTTAGATGGAGCTATTGTTCCATGGAGTGGTAGATTTTCATCATTTAGAAGACAAGCATTACGTGCAGTTGGGAAAAAATTTGGTTTTGATTTAATGACTCCAATAGATAAAATAAAACCTAAACATCTAAAGATTATTCTTTCTGGAACCGATGATTTGATTGATTTCAAGTATCGTTCAAAGTCAGGTGACTCTTCATGGCAATATACTGACGCATTTGAGGGAGTACTTGTAAATCTTCAGCGTGTATTCATGGAGACTGATTCAGAATCAAAACGTGAATGGCTAAAACAATTCATGCGAGATACTCCTTGTAATTCATGTAATGGAAAAAAACTAAAACCTGAATCATTAGCAGTCAAAATTAATGATAAAGGAATAATGGATGTATGTGATATGTCAATTGATCACTGTTATGATTTTTTCTCAACTTTGAAATTAACTGAAAATGAACAATACATTGCAAGGGATGTCTTAAAAGAAATTAAAGAGCGACTAGAATTTTTAATGAATGTTGGACTGAACTACCTTACACTGAACAGACTAAGCTCTACATTGTCCGGTGGCGAATCTCAGAGAATCCGACTTGCAACTCAAATTGGTTCCAATCTTACAGGTGTTTTGTATGTTCTTGATGAGCCTACAATTGGATTGCATCAAAGAGATAATGCAAGACTCATTAAAACGCTAACAAAGCTGCGAAATCTTGGAAATACAGTAATTGTTGTAGAGCATGACGAAGAAGTTATACGAAATTCAGACTGGATTGTAGACTTGGGTCCGGGTGCTGGGATTCATGGCGGAAATGTAGTTTTTGAAGGAACAGTTGATAAAATCCTCAATGGTCACAAATCAATTACAGGTACATATCTTAAAGACAACTCATTGATTACCCTCAAAGATAAAGTTCGAAAACGTTCAGGTACGCTTACAATTAAAAAAGCATCAGAGAATAATCTAAAAGAAATTGATGTTGAAATTCCACTTGGTCTCTTTGTATCAGTTACTGGAGTTTCAGGATCTGGTAAATCCACTTTAATCAATGATATTTTGCTCAAAGAATTAGAAAATCACTTTACTAAATCTAATGTCAGGGCAGGAAGTCATAAAGAAATTTTAGGTTTGGAAAATATAGATAAAGTAATCGCAATTGATCAATCGCCAATAGGGAGAACTCCCCGTTCAAATCCTGCTACCTACATTGGTGCATTCACTCCTATTAGAGAATTGTATGCAAATACGGAACTATCAAAAGAACGTGGTTATGCACCAGGACAATTTTCATTTAATGTGGCTGATGGAAGATGTTTTGCATGTGATGGTGATGGTGTCAAGCAAATTGAAATGCAATTTTTATCTGATGTGTATGTAAAATGTGATGAGTGTAAAGGAAAACGTTACAATTCTGAAACACTATCTGTATTGTACAAGGGAAAAAATATTTCTGATGTGCTAGATATGACAGTATATGAGGCCTTGAAATTCTTTGAGAACATTCCTGCCATAAAGAGAAAATTACAAACAGTCTATGATGTTGGTCTGGGTTATATCAAATTGGGTCAATCGTCTACAACACTATCTGGTGGTGAAGCTCAAAGAGTCAAATTGGCATCTGAATTATCAAAGAGGGGAACTGGTAAAACTTTCTATATTTTAGATGAACCTACAACTGGTCTTCACTTTGCAGATGTTCAAAAATTACTAGACGTGCTTAATCGACTAGTAAACTTGGGAAATACTGTAGTGGTAATTGAACACAACATGGATGTTATCAAAAATTCAGATTGGTTAATCGATCTAGGTCCTGAGGGCGGTGATGAAGGCGGAAGAGTTGTGGCTACTGGAACTCCAAAAGACGTCTCAAAAGCTCCCGGAAGTTATACTGGAAAATATCTAAAGAAACTATTGAAAAAATGACTTTTGATATTTCACAAATCCCACTCCCTACAAATCCTGGAATTTATTTGATGAAAGACTCTGAGGGAAAAATTATCTATATTGGAAAAGCTAAAAATTTGAAAAACCGAGTAAAATCTTATTTTTTACAAAATCAGAATTATAAAACTCAAAAACTTGTTGAAAACATTTCTGACATTGAATTTGTTTTAACTGATAATGAAAGTGAGGCTTTTCTCTTAGAATCAAACATGATAAAAAAATACCGCCCTAGATTTAATATTGAATTAAAAGATCAACAAAGATACACGTATCTTAGAATTACCGATGAGAAATATCCCCGATTATTGGTTGCACGAAGAACTCGAGATGGAAAATTTTTAGGAAAGGGAAAATTCTTTGGGCCCTTTACTCAGGGTAGCTCAAAACTACTTACTATTGGAACTTTAAGAAAATCATTTCAAATTAGGATCTGCAAAACATTACCCAAAAAAGTGTGCCTTGAATATCATTTAGGAAATTGTGAAGGTCCTTGTGAGTTCAAAGATGCTCAAGAACAATACTCCAAACATGTCTCTGGTTTAGAAGAAGTACTAAAGGGAAAAAATCAGACAAAGATTTTTACAAAAAAACTAGAAGATGAAATGAACCATGCAGCAAAACTTCAACAATATGAAAGAGCAAAAGATATTCGAGACACTCTGATTAGATTGGGAAGTCTTCAAACTAAACAAAAAATGGAATATGTTGAAAATTCTGATGAGGAATACTTTGGGATTGGAATTCAAGAACATACTGCAACAATCATGAATTTTAGGATGATTAATGGAGTGATTCGTGATAGTGACAAGTTCTTTTTTGATCTAGTTGGGGATAATTCATTCTCAAATTTTCTTTATCAGTACTATTCTACCCATAAAATACCAAAATTTATCCTAGTAAGTGAAATGCCTGAAAACCAAAAATTACTAGAATCATTACTATCTGAGCAAGCAGGGTTTTCTGTAAAAATTATAGTTCCTAAAAAAGGAAAAAGAAAGGATATCGTGAATTTGATCATGAAAAATATAGAATTAATTCATTCTAAAGGAGGAAACCCTGGATTAGTCGAATTAAAAGAAATTCTTCAACTACAATCTATCCCTAATGTTATAGAATGCTTTGATATTTCTAATCATGGGGCAGAATTTGCAGTTGGGGCTATGTCTAGATTTGTAAATGGTGCCCCACAAAAACAAGGTTATAGAAAATTTAAAATCAAAACCATCTCTGGCAGAGATGACTTTGCAATGATTGGAGAAATAATTAAGAGGAGATACTATAGACTAGTAGAAGAAAATTCTGAACTTCCTGATCTTATTGTTATTGATGGAGGAAAAGGACAACTAAACGCTGCACTAAAATCATTGCAATCACTTGGATTAAAACTACCATGTGTCTCACTTGCTAAAGAAAATGAAGAAATCTATGTGCCAAAGAATAAAGACCCAATAATTATTTCTAAAGAAAAATCATCTTTGAAAATTTTGCAACATGCTAGGGATGAATCACATAGATTTGGAGTAGCATACAACAGAAACATCAGGAAAAATAAAATAATAAAAAAGGAAAGTTTCGATTAGTTCACTGTAACACTACCGACCATCCAAGGATGTACCATACAAAAGTACTTGTAACTTCCTGCTTTATCAAATGTAAATGCATAGTTTGCATTTGCCATTACAAGACTGCTATCAAATACGCCAGATGGGCCATCAGCTGGACTGCCACCAGTAACTGTGTGTGCGGCTGTGTCTACGTTAATCCATTCTACTGTGTCTCCAACTTTTATTGTGATGTCTGCTGGTGAGTAGCATGCATTAGTTTCTTCACATCCTGGAACAGAAGTGCCTTTAGGCATGTCCACTTTGTGTGTCTTTGGACCTGTAGATTCCTTCATCATTGGTTTTTCTTCTTTCATGATGGGCTTCTCTTCCATTTTCACTTCTTCTTTCACTACTGCTTTCTTCTCTTCAGCCTTTGGTGCTTCTTGTTTTACTTTGTCAGCCAAATCTGCAAATGGATCTGTTTTTTCCATTGTTGCTTCTGGTGTAACTGAAGCAGTTGGGGCAGTAGATGTAGATGGTGAATAATCGACAGAATCTCCAACGAATGCAATTCCTACGCCGATTGCTGTGATTGCAATAGAAAATGCAATTGCTGCTTTGTCTATACCTGCCATATTATTTTGTGTGATTTCAATATGCTAATAAATCTAATCGTTAATTTCACGTTCATTTCTGGAAAATGATGTGGTTTGTGTTCATCTTGATTTATCTTCCATATGCAATCTGATTTCTATGAAATAACTAAATTATTACAATAATTTTCAAAAACAATTGTAAATCTCACATGATCGCTGTAATTAGGCGGTTGCAGTTGTCAATGATGTTAAACAATTCTTTCTTTTATGATTTGATGCAGTATCAAAATTACACATCACAAATGAGCTGTCACCAAGTAACTACTCGTTTTTGGTCTTAAGCTCATTTGTTTTCATTTAGCCAAATTCTCATCTTTATTTATTTTTTCAAATTCTATCTTCAATTTTCTCTGCTCGATTAATTGTCTGATAAAGAAAATTCTTTTTTCAATAAATTTGTCATTGCATTTTAATTTTGAAGACATTACATTGTACATTTCTTGTTCATCAAATTTAATTTTGATTGAATCACCATTTTTGATAACAAATACTCCGATTCCCCAAAATAATCCTACATGCAATGCGATATACTTTGATTGCAAATCTGATACCTTATCTTTGTAAATATCGACATGTTCTCTAGTTTGTTCTACTATTGTTTCATCTGTTTGAATAGTCCAAGAAATTTTTTTTGCATCGCCATTTAGGTAAAAAACATGCTGCAATTGTCAACCAAAAAGGGGTTTTTTGTCTATATATTTTGAATACCCCACTTATGATCAAAGATTGAAAGGTGTACATATGCTTGAATCACACGCATTCTTTTCAAAAATGGTCGATGAATTAGTAGAATTCTCTGAATATGATCCAGAACTTGCAGATGGAATAAAGTGGTTAGATGATCAGGCACAGAAAAAAGGTATCACATTTTATGATATGGTCTTTGAAGTCTTGTACAAACATGATGTGAACTCTAAAGCTAAAGAATGGCTTAGTACAAGAAATTAAAAATTACCTTCTCAAATCCAGTGTTTTGTATTCGCATCCTTCTGGACCGCAATACTTTCCAACATAGACAGCTTTTGGTCTGTATAGTGCTGGCTTTGGTGCAGCTTCGGCAAACTTTTCTTCTATTATGTGGGCTGCCCATCCTACTACTCTGGAAATTGCAAAAATTGGTGTGTTTAGATCAACTGGAATCTTTAGCATGTAGTAAAGTGATGCACTGTACAAATCAACATTGGGATAAATGTCCTTACCCTTTGTAGATTTCATTTCTGTAATCGTAGTGGTTTCAACTTTTTCTGTCATTGCATACCATGGCTCTTTTGTTTTATCTGCAAGTTTTCTTGATAATTCTTTTAGAACTTGTGCACGTGGATCATATGTTTTATACACTGCATGACCCATTCCCATTATTCTATCTCCTTTTGCCATTTTTTCTTTAACCCATGATTCTACTTTTTCAATTTGTCCAATCTCTAATAGCATCTTCATTACTTCTGTATTTGCTCCTCCATGTAATTCTCCACTGAGTGCGCCGATTGCTGCACTTGATGCAGAAAACATGTGGGCTCTAGTTGATGCAACTTGTCTTGCGGTAAATGTTGATGCGTTAAATGTATGGTCTGCATGAAGAATTAAACAGACATCAAATATTTTTTCTACCTCTGGATCTGGTTTTTCTCCAGACATCATGTATAGAAAGTTTGCAGCATGACTCAGGGTTGGGTCAGGATCAACAATTTCTAAACCATTTCTAATTCTTTGCCAGCTTGCAATGATAGTTGGAATTTTAGCCACTAGGCTAATTGCTTTATCATAACTAGCATCTTTAGTAGAAAATTCTTCATCATAATATCCTGCAAGTGCTGCAACAAATGCTTGGAGCATATCCATTGGGTCTGCATCTTTTCTCCAATTTCCCATGTTTTTTTGCATCTGTTTTGGGATGTATCTTGCTTCTACCAATTTTGCATTAAATTCATCTAATTGTTGTTTGGTGGGTAAATTATCATAAAGAAGCAAATATGCAGTTTCCTCAAAAGTTGAATTCTCTGTAAGATCTAAAATATCATAACCGCGGTAGATGAGCTTGCCCTTCTCTCCATCAATGTTGGAGATTTTGGTGTCTGCAACTTCTATTCCTCTAAGTCCTATGTTCTTAGTCTCCATATTGAGCCTAACAGAAATCTTCTATTATATATTCGCAAGTGAAGGCGTCTATGAAGTTTAGTAATTAGTCTAATATGGCAACTTTTGGTCATAAAAGAGAATTTTTAATTTAAAATTAAATGACTCCACAAGAACGACGACATTTGGAAAAACTAGATAAACTCATACTATCTGCAACTCCTGAGGAATTAAAAAAAATTCAAGAAATTGACGGTAATACTCAGTTAGAAGGGGTGTCATTTTATGATGTATATCTTGATTCCAGCTCAATAATTTTCCCAAGTATCAAAAAATCTTTTAGAGAATCAAAATAATTCATTCTTCATTTAAATGAGGGTTCATAATTTTTCGAATTGTATTGGTAACCTCTAAAAATAAAAAAACTAGTAAAAAAACAACTGGAAAAAAACTCATCAAAAAAGCAACAAAAAAAGTTACTAGTAAAAAAACTCCGGCTAAAAAAATTACTAAATCTGTAAAGAAAACCAGTAAGCGAAGCAAAGTAATTTGCATCTCTCACAAGGAGGATGCCGATGGAATTAGTTCTGCTGCATTGATAAGACAAGCATTTGGTGGGGATGCAATACTTGTTGATTATCCTGGTCAAATGGAGGCATTAAATCAAGTACTTTCTGATGACAAACTAAAATCCCTTTACATTTGTGATTTGGGTTTAAGCAAAAAAACTCAAGATGAATTTATAGATATTATGACTACATTGAGAAAAAACAAAGTATCTGTTACTTACATTGATCATCATGATATTGATCCTAATGTTGTCAAAGCATTACAAAAAATCAAAGTCAAAGTAATTCATGATATTAATGAGTGTACAACTGTTCAGGTTTACAATTCTTTCAAATCAAAACTAAATGATCATGCCTCATTTGTTGCAACATGTGCAGCAATTACTGATTATATGGAAGATAGGCCAATTGGCTCAAAACTACTGCAAATCTATGACCGACAATTTGCATTGATTAGTGCAACTGTACTTACTTACAACATTGTTGGACATCAAAAGGAACCTGATTATCTACTGTATCTAGTAGAAGAATTAGCTGATTCCAAATTCCCTCATGAAATTCCAAACACATTTGAATTTGCACAAATTCAAGTAGAAAAATTATCTCAAATGATTGCCAAAGTAAAGAAGGGAATGAAAACTATGAAAAATTTGGGTTATATGGAAATTTTAGATGCAGGTGCAAGTGGTGCTGTTAATTTTGTAATGGGGCTATCTGGCAAGGATGTTGGAGTTGCATACAAAGAACGAGTAGATCATGGTATCTATGCTGTCTCTGTACGAGGATCCAAGGCATGTAAAGTTCATTTGGGAAAAATTGTTAATGTTTTAGCAACTGATCTTGGTGGTTCTGGGGGTGGTCATGATAAAGCCTGTGGTGCCGTCATTCCAAAACCAAAGATAAAAAAATTCATTACAGAATTAAATAAAAAAATAAAATAGTTACTGCAAGAATCTAGGAATTTTTTTCAGTATATGTGAGATTGAAATTCTACCTGAACCTGTGGCAATTATTGTTAATACTGCTGCATGTATGTTTCTCATTAGTGTGGCCTCTGAAATCATGAATTTTGCTTTTGAAATTGATTAAAAGGATTTGCCCAAATTAAAATCAAAGTTGGAACAATTTTTTAATAATTTGTTTGATTAAAATATTCAAAATTGAATCTAAAGATTCTTGCACCTGTGATTGCTATTTCATCCCTAGTTGTTCTTTTGGGATTTTTGTTTCAAGATAGTCTGTATGATTCAAACTCTGAAATTGTTATGGTAGAATCTGTCGTTGCAAATACTGAGAACATTAATTCTGTAATTATGGAAACAAATGGAGTTCGACACATAATTCCACTTGATAAGATAAAGGGAGGAGGACCTCCTAAAGATGGAATTCCATCAATTGACAATCCTGTTTTTTCTACTGTGCCAAATGCCAAGTTTATGAGTGATTCAGACACTGTGATTGGTTTGGAAATTAATGGTGAGGCAAAAGCATACCCTCTCTTTATTTTAGTCTGGCATGAAATTGTAAATGATGTTGTGGGTGGGGTTCCTGTATCTGTAACTTACTGTCCTCTTTGTTATACAAATCAAGTTTTTGATAGAAGAATAGATGGGCAAGAGGTTGAATTTGGAACTTCTGGAAAATTATACAATAGTAATCTACTGATGTATGATAGATTGACTGAATCCTATTGGAGTCAGGCACTTGGTCTAGCTGTAAAGGGTGAGATGACAGGATATCAACTAAAATTAATTCCCTTTGATGTCATAACTTGGGGCGACTGGAAAAAACTTTATCCTGAAACACTAGTGCTTACAACAGATACTGGACATCTTCGTTCTTATGCCACTGATCCTTATGGAAACTATTACACAGAACCACGAATCATGTTTCCAGTAGAACATAAAGATGATAGAATG
>JBFIEJ010000013.1:0-24105 GCA_041603475.1 Candidatus Nitrosopumilus sp.
CCTACTGGAGCATATCCTCTAACAAAGTATCTGTTAGGAGCTGGAGAATAACCTGTTACCTTTGCTCTGTACTGATGGAAATCAGTCATTGGTGCATTTTGGTATGCATTCTCTAATGCTGCTTGAAATGTTGCTGGAGGTTGTGCATTTGTCTCAGCTGGTTTTGGTGCTTCCTTTGGTTTAGGAGCTTCTGCTGGTTTATCTCCAAATCCTTTAGGTAGTGTACCTTTTGGTTTAGTAGTTGCTGCAGGTCTTTCAGCTGGCTTTACCTCGGCAGGTTTTGTCTCTGCGGGTTTTACTTCAGCTGGTTTTGGTGCTTCCTTTGGTTTAGGAGCTTCTGCTGGTTTTGATTCCAACTGAGTAGAAAGTTTGTTTAATTTTGCTTCTAATTCGGCAATCTTTTTTTCAAGATCTTGTTTTGTTTGCTTTTTAGCAGCTGCCATTAATTTTGTGGTCACTCTGGGGTTTATGTACATTTGGGTTGAATTCCACAGCTAATCTTGATCAAGTTTTATATGCACAGATCACCTATTGTCTTTATGGATGATTTTGAAAAGGAATATCCCGAATTTGATTGGAAGAATACCCCTGCATACAAGCATCCAGGGGGAAAAGATTGCCCATGTCCAAAGCACGAATACATCAGAGAACAGATCAACTTTACAAAACAAGTAAATGAAAAAGGCAAAGAACCATCCAAAGTCACACTAAAGTTTTGTCCAGATCATTACAGAGTATACATGGACGAGGTTATTCCAGCAATGCCACTAAAATACAAAATTCTAACAAAAATTGCTTTAAAACTTGGAGCCATTCAAGTTGAGCAGTTAAAGTATATGGAATCAGAGTTATGCTTCTACTGTAAATTTGGATCTGGTGGACATGACAAAAAGAATGAACTTCCACCAATGTAGATTATTCAGGACTTAACAAAATTTTTGGCTTATTTGGTGTATCATGATGACATCTCTTGCCACATAAAGGACATCGTTTTCTATCAAGAAATATGCATTGGCAAATATGAGAATCAAGATATGCTTTAGCTGGTTTGTTTGGTTCCCCAGTACCATTACAAAAAGGACATTCTGAGCCAAGTAATTCTATAGTTCCATTTCCTTTACAAACTGCACACTTCTCATCGGCCAATACTGCTAGTCCTATTAATGAGAATTAAAATGCATTTGTTAATAGTCTTTAAAGAATAATCAGTATTGCGTAAATCCAGTTAAGCTTATACTGGAATTAACTTCAGGAGGAACGTGCCAATTGAGGATATTCACGAATTTGTCAATGAACTTGAAAAAAATAATGAACTAAAAAGAGTGAAAACAGAAGTTGATTCTGATTTAGAAATTGCAGAGATTTTAAGAAGAGAGATGTATTCAAACGGCTCTGCGATTCTTTTTGAAAATGTCAAAGGATTTGATATGCCAGTTTTAGGAAATGCGTTTGGTTCTATGAAGAGATTAGAGATAGGACTGGGGATGACAGACTTTACAGAGATTGGCCAGAGAATTGTAGATATGACAAAGATGGATATTCCATCAGGTTTTCTCAACAAAATAAAAAAACTTCCAGAACTCTCAAAGATGACAGCATCGTTTCCAAAATCAGAATCAAGTGGGCCAGTAACGGAGATTACATCAACTGATGCATCTTTTGATTCAATTCCAATTTTAAAATCATGGCCTAATGATGCAGGGCGATTCATTACACTTGGTTTAGTTGCAACTAAACATCCAGAAACAGGAGTTAGAAATTTAGGAGTTTACAGGATGCAGATAATAGATAAAACTCATGCATTGATGCATTGGCAAAAACACAAGAGAGGTGCACATCATGGAGACATCTCAAAAGACAAGGGTGAAAAAATCCCCACAGCAATTATTATTGGAGGAGAACCTGCAACAGTATTTTCATCAATTGCACCAGTTCCTGAAGGATTAGACAAATACTTGTTTGCAGGAATTACAAGAAAAGAAGGAATTAAGACTGTAAAATGTAAAACAATTGATCTGGATGTTCCTGCAAATGCAGAGATTGTCTTAGAAGGATATGTAGACCCTGCAGACATTAGAGATGAAGGACCATTTGGAGATCATACTGGATACTATACTCCAGTTGAACCATATCCAACATTTACACTAACAGGAATTATGAGAAGAAAGAATCCAATCTATGTAACGACAGTAGTTGGCAAACCAATTCTAGAAGATGCATATATTGGAAAAGTAATAGAGCGTTCATTTTTGCCATTGATTAGAATGTTTCATCCAGAAGTAGTGGACTTTAGCATGCCAGCGGCAGGGTGGTTTCAGGGATTTGCAATAATTTCAATTAAAAAGAGATACCCAGGACAAGCAAAAAAAGTCATGATGGGATTATGGGGAATGGGCCAGCTCTCACTAACTAAGATGTTTGTAGTAGTAGATGAGGACATCAATGTTCATGACATCAATGATGTAATATGGGCAATCACCACAAGGGCAGATGCTGCAAGAGATACAATAATTATCAACAACACACCAACCGATACTTTAGATCCTGCATCTCCACTAGTCAATCTTGGTTCAAAAATGGGAATTGATGCCACCCAGAAAACAAAAGAAGAAGGATACGATAGAGAAATTCAACAACAAGTAAAAGTTGATGATGAAACTAAAAATCTAGTAGACTCAAAGTGGTCTGACTATAATTTATAATAATTTCACAGGATTGTAGAAATTATCTCGCTCTTCTACCTGATATCCAATCTGATGGATTGCATCAACTATAATTTTATCAGTAAGCTCAGTTGAACGTGCACCAGTACAAGATACTACCTCTTCTCCAATCAAGGTGCCACCAAAATCATCAGCGCCATATTGCAAAGCAAGTTGAGCCATACCAACACCATTTGTAAGCCATGATGATTGAATATGAGGAATTAATCCATCTAAAACCAACCTAGAGATTGCAATCATCTTCAAAAGCTGAATTCCACCAGTGCCATATTCTACAATTCCTTCTTCGTGCATCAATGTGTTATTTGGTTCAAAGTTCCAAGGGATAAATGCCATGAAGCCTTTTGTCTTTTCTTGTAGTTTGACAATTTTGTAAAAGTGGTCTACAATATCTTGCTTGTTTTCAACATGACCATACATCATTGTGGCAGAAGATGGCAATCCAATAGAGTGTGCCTCATCCATTATTCTAATCCAATCAGCACTAGAGATTTTCTTTGGACTGATTATATCTTTAACAGAGTCAACTAGAATTTCTGCACCTGCACCAGGAATTGATTGTAGTCCTGCATCTTTTAGTCGAGATAAAACTTCTGCAGTAGAGGATTTCTCAACTCTTGCAATCATGTCAATTTCAGATGTAGATAATCCATGAATCCCAACTTTAGGAAATTTTTCTCTAATCATTTTAAATGCGTCTTCATAGTATTCAATCTTCAAATTTGGATTATGTCCACCTTGAATCAAAACTTGACGAATTTTGAACATGTCCCATGAAGTCTTTACTCGAGATTCAATTTCATCAAGAGTTAACGTGTATGAATCCTCAGCACCTGGAGATCTATAAAATGCACAGAATTTACAATCAGTGATACATACATTGGTATAATTCAAAATAATGTTATTTACAAAAGATGCTTTTTTACCAAATTGTTTTCTTGTCAAATGACCTGAAACAAGACCCATTAGATGTACATCATCAGATTCCAATAATCTCAGACAGTCTTCAGGACTAGGTCTTTGACCATTAAGAGAATTTTCTAAAATATCTTTGATATCGCTTTTTTGTATCTGCTCAGTTGTCTGACTCAATTATACATTCATCCTTTACAATTTCTATTTAATCCTTGATAGAAAAATTGTGCACTGTTACAAGTAAACAAATGAGATGATTTGTGCTCAATTATTCATAACCCTGAATTCAATGATTCACGTTATTTTTAAGTAGGGCACAAAAATGAGATCAACTCATGGTATCAGGCAATCAAATTAGACTAAACAGAATTCTCCGAAAGGGAAGAATGTTATGTATTCCAATGGATCACGGGATTTCAAATGGTCCTATTGAAGGTCTTGAGAATCCCGCAGATATAATTTACAAATGCGAAGGTCATGGCCTAACAAGTGTAATAATTAACAAAGGAATTCTAAAGACATTACCAAAACCAACAAGGATTGGAGTTTTAGTTCATTTTTCCAGTAGTACTTCATTATCATTATCACCAAATCGAAAAATGCTTACAGGTACAGTAAAAGAAGCAGTTGCAATGGGGGCAGATGGCGTTTCATTGCACATCAACATTGGAGGAAAAGAAGAGCCAGAGATGTTAGAACAGCTTGGAATGACTGCTGATCAATGTCACAAGTGGGGAATGCCACTATTAGCAATGATGTATCCACGAGGTGAAAACATCAAGGATCCTCACGATCCTGAAATTGTAGGACATGTAGCAAGAATCGGTGCAGAATGTGGTGCAGATATTGTTAAAACATTATACACAGGAGATGTTGATTCTTTTGCAAAAATTGTAAAGAGTACACCAGTTCCAATAGTAATTGCAGGAGGACCAAAAGCAAAAACAGATTTAGATATTCTTCAGATGACAGAAGATGCTATGGCTGCCGGAGCTAAAGGAGTTACATATGGAAGAAATATCTTTGCACACAAAACACCTGAAAAAATGGTTGCAGCATTAGCTGAAATAATTTTCAGAAAAGGTACAGCAAAGGAAGCACTGAAAAAAATTGAGTAAAACTAGAGAATTAATTATTTCACCCAAAGTGTCACAAGCACAATTATCGAAATTTCTACCCCTACTAGAGGCTGAAGGAATTAAGATAGTATATCTTGACCCAAAAAAAATCGGAAAGAAAAAGACAAAACTTCAAACTGTTTTTCCATCAAGTTCATCAAACTTTGTTGTTTTGGAAAAAGATGGAGCCCCAAAACCAAAGGGTAAGAAGGTTGGAAGAAAATTCCAGGTACTATCAAATTCAGATATTGAAAATATACTATCCATAGCAAAGAAAGGTTTAGACTTTGTAATAGTAGAAGTGAAGGATTGGAAGATAATTCCTCTAGAAAACATCATTGCTAAACTTCACAAAATACATACCAAGATTTTTGCTATTGCAAGAACACCTGAAGAAGTACGAAAGATGTTTTCAATTTTAGAAGTAGGTGTAGACGGAGTTATCTTCAGTACATCATCGATTAATGAAGTCAGAGAGGCCATGGTATACTTGGGAACCAGAAGTTTTGATATGATGCCAGCAAAAATTATTGAGATTAAAGAAGTCGGAGATGGAGAGCGAGTCTGTGTAGACACAGCGTCAATGCTTCACAAAGGAGAAGGAATGTTGATTGGAAGTAGATCAAACTTTTTGTTTTTGGTACACAATGAATCAGTAGGATCATCATTTACATCTCCAAGACCATTTAGGGTAAATGCAGGTGCAGTTCATTGCTACACTCTTTCACCAGACGGTACAACAAACTATCTATCAGAAGTAGAGACAGGCTCTGAGGTTTTGATTTTGAACTCTAAAGGAAAAGCAAGAAGAGCAACTGTAGGAAGATCAAAGATAGAGCGAAGACCAATGTTAATGATTAAGGCTTCTGCAGGAGGAGAAATAGGTGGAATAATTGCACAAGATGCAGAAACAATTCGTTTTGTAAAACCAAATGGACAATTAGTATCAGTTACCCACCTAAAGAAAGGAGATACAGTGATGGTTCACGCAAAACCTGCAACAGGAAGACACTTTGGAATGGAAGTTTCAGATGAATACATATTAGAAAAGTAAAATGAAATACAAAACATGTGTATCAATTGCAGAAAAAACACCAAATAAAATCAAACAGACATTAAAGATTGCATTAAAGAAATCAGATTTTGCTGAAGTAAGATTTGATTTTCTTAAACCATCACAAATTCCAGAAACTATAGAATTGATCAAAAAAGATCTAAAAAGAATTGTATGTACACTAAGGCCTAAAAATGAAGGAGGAAAATTTTCAGGAAATGAAAAGGAAAGAATTGCCATTCTAAAACTGATTGCAGAGTACAACCCATATTTGTTGGATGTAGAATTCAACACATTAAGGAAAAATACATCATTAGCAAAATATCTAAAATCCACAAAGACAAAGATACTTGTGTCTTGGCATGATTTTAAAAAAACACCAAAATCCACTGAGCTAAAAAAGAAGATGGATCAGATGGGAAAATTCTCATCAAATGTTAAAATTGTCAGTACCGCAAAAAATGCAAATGACTCTACTAGAATGCTAGAGTTGTATAGTAAAAAAGGATCAAAAAATCTCATCTCATTTTCAATGGGCGATTATGGGAGAATTTCAAGAATTTTGTGCCTATATTTAGGAAGTCCGTACACATACGTATCACTAGGAAAGCCTGTTGCACCAGGACAATTCAGTGTGGATGAAATAAAAAACATTACAAAATTGAAAAAATAATTTAATGAGTAATTGAGAGTTTAAATCATCTTAAAACTCAGAAAAAACAGATGGGAAAATCATTTGCAGTAATTGGAGATCCTATTGATCATTCATTATCTCCAAATATCCATAGTGCAGCATTTAGAGAATTAAATTTAGATAGTTCATACATTGCATATAGAATTCCATCTGGAGAATTATCTGAAGGTATTGAAGGATTAAAAAAAATAAAAATCACGGGATTCAATGTTACAATTCCTCATAAAATTGAGATGATGAAGTATCTTGATAAGATTGACGAGTCATGTAGCTTAATTGGAGCAGTCAATACTGTTACGAATCAAGATGGAATTCTCAAGGGATACAATACAGATATGGAGGGATTTCTCGAACCACTAAGGCAGAAAAAAATACCTATAGAGGATTCCAAAGTTCTACTTTTAGGAGCAGGAGGAGCAGCAAGAGCAATTGTTGCAGCATTTGCCAAAGAGAAAGCAAAGAGCATTACAATAGCAAATCGAACTTTAGAAAACGCAAAGAATCTTGCAGAGTTTGCAAAAAAGATAGGATTAGAGTCAGATGCAATTAAAATTGAGGAGGTAAAAGATTCTGCAAAAAATTATGATTTTATTGTAAATGCAACATCCATTGGGTTAAAGAATGAAGAATCCCCAATATCATTAGAAGGAATTAATGAAAAAACAATTGTGTATGATATTGTTTACATGCCAATGAACACAGATTTTATTAAAAAAGCAAAAGAGAATGGAGCAAAAGTGATTTACGGTTATGAGATGCTATTAGGTCAGGCGGCTAGAGCATTTGAGATTTGGCATGACATGAAAGCACCTTATAATGCCATGAAAAAAGCATTGTTAGGAGGATTTTGATGGCAAAAGCAAAGGCTACAGTCCACGGAGCAATTTCACTTGTAAATGCAATTGCAAACAAAAAAGGTGCCACATTAGGAATTTCATTAAAAGTAGAGGCAATAGTAGAGACAAATCCAGGTAAAGGGATCACAATACTATCTGAAAATAAAAGCCTCAGTTCACGTCTAATTAACAAAACTATTGAAAAAATCCTTACAAAGAAGGATTTAGAACAAAACAAGATTACAGTAACATTAGATTCAGAAATCCCTACAGGATATGGACTTAAAAGTTCAAGTGCAATTTCATCAGCTGTTGCATTAGCTTGTGCAAAACTATTCAAACCAAAACTAACTGACCAACAAATTTTACTTGCTGGAGTAGATGCATCAATTGAATCCAAAGTAAGCATTACAGGGGCTTATGATGATGCATGTTCATGTTATTATGGAGGATTCAATGTAACAGATAATGCAAAAAGAAGTAGAGTTCATTATGAAAAGGGACCAACAAATCTAACAGCTGTAATTTTTATTCCAAAAAATCGAAAGAGAGGAAATCTCAAAAATCTAAATCTATTATCGTCAGTATTTGAGAATGCATGGGAGTTGGCTAGAAAATCAAATTATTGGGAAGCAATGATAATAAATGGATTAGCTACTGCATCAATATTAAATTCAGATCCAAAAATCATCACAAGTTTAATCGACAAAGGAGCACTAGGTGCATCAGTGTCAGGGAATGGTCCGGCCATAGCTGCAATAACAAAAAAAGAGAACGAGGCAGGCATTAAAAAAATATTCTCAACATTAGAAGGAAGTATAATTGAATCAAAAGTGAGTAACAAAAAGGCAGAAGTTCATGAATTGTAAAGTAGAAAAATCAAAAATATCAGGAGAGATAGTTTGTCCACCAAACAAAAGTTATACACATAGAGCAATTTTTCTTGCATCATTAGCAGGAAACAATAGTAAAGTTGAGAATGTGTTACTCTCAGCTGACACTCTTGCCACAATTGATGCATGTGAAAAATTTGGAGCAGTAATTGAAACTGAAAAATCATCAATAATTGTCAAAAACCCAATAGATTTAGGCACAAAAGTACCTGAAATCAACACAGAAAACTCTGGAACAACAATTAGAATTGCCTCAGGCATTGCAAGTCTTTTTTCTGAAGAGATTACTCTAACAGGGGATTCAAGTTTACAAAAAAGACCCATGCAACCACTCTTAGATGCATTATCAAGTATTGGGGCTCAATGTAGTTCAACAGATGGGAAACCACCAATTAAGATTAAAGGAAAAATTTTAGGAGGAGATGTTTCAATTCCAGGTAATTTTTCTAGTCAATTTATTTCATCTCTATTAATTTCAGCACCATTGACTGAAAAAGGAATCAACCTAACTATCGAGGGAAATCTAGTATCCAAACCATATCTTGATGCAACAATAGCTACAATGAGGAGTTTTGGAGTAACAGTTCAAACTTTGATCCCATACAAAAGATACATCATATCACCACAAATTTATAAAAATTCAACTTTCACAGTTCCAATTGATTTTTCTAGTTTAGCGCTGCTTCTTTCAGCTGCAGTACTCAATGGAGAGGAGGTTACAATCAAAGGAAATATCGGAAACTTGCCTCAAGGAGATGAAGTATTCATAGATATTTTAGAGCAGTTAGGAGTTTCAATAATTATGAATGATGATGAAATCAAAATTAAATCACCTGAAAAATTACTAGGAGGTAAATTTGATCTTAGCAATTCACCAGATATTCTCCCTCCTCTTGCAATCTTGGCATTAAATTCATCCAAACCAATTGAGGTTACTAATGTCAAACATGCAAGATTAAAAGAAACAGATAGAATTGCAATCATTTCAAGAGAATTAGTAAAGATAGGAATTAAAGTTCAAGAAAATGAAGACGGTATGATATTAGAATCATCTGAAAATCTTTGTGGTAATGAACTGAATTCTGAAAATGATCATAGATTATTCATGGCATTTTGTATTGCTGGAATGTATGTAGGAAATTGTACCGTTACTAATCCTGAATCAGTCAAAGTATCATATCCAAATTTTATTGAAGAAATGAATCGCCTTGGGGCTAAAATTCAGATTTACTAAAAAATTTCAAAAAAATCAAACTAGGAGGATAAAAGGCGCGACCCTGTATAGAGTGAAAAGCATTCTCCTCACTCTCAACGCTTTTGCGTAGATAACATGTCTTTTTCGCAGGGCCGCGCAAATTATGCGTTATAATTTACACGTTTTTGCATATATATTATATGTTATTATTATATTTAAGATTATATTATAATTATTACATAAAAATATACTAAAAAATATAGATTTTAACCACACCTAGATTATTTTTAAAAATCGCTATAGCAAAAAATACAATTTTTGAAAAAATCAGAATGAGGAATTATAAGCATCATTTAACTTTGATAGTATGTTGCCCGGAAGCTCAATTGGCCAGCGCCTAGTTTTAACAAGTTTTGGTGAAAGTCATGGAAAAAGCATCGGTGCTGTTTTAGATGGATGTCCAGCAGGCTTGGAACTAGATGAAAAAGATATCCAAAAAATGTTAGACCAAAGAAAGCCAGGTCAAAATCTAATATCCACACAGAGAAAAGAAGGAGATGTTGTTGAGATCATCTCAGGAGTTTTTAGAGGACATACAACTGGAGCTCCAATTACAATGGTTATTTGGAATAGTGATCAAAAGTCCAAAGATTATGAAAATTTGAAAACAAAACTCAGACCAGGCCATTCAGATTACACTGCTATGATAAAATATAATCATTATAATGATCACAGAGGAGGAGGTAGATTTTCAGGAAGATTAACTGCCACACATGTGATGGGAGGAGCTATTGCAAGAAAATTACTCAAAGTAACATTAGGTGTAGAAACAAATTCTTTCACTACACAGATTGGAAAAATAAAGATGGAAAGAGAGTTTAATGAAAAAATGATTAATGCCATTTACAATAACGAAGTAAGATGTCCTGAAGATAAAACTGCAAAAAAGATGAGAGCAGCAATATTAGATGCAAGAAAAAAAGGAGATTCACTGGGAGGAATTATAGAATCTGTAACAACAAAAATTCCTGTAGGATTAGGAGAGCCAATCTTTAGTTCTTTGGAATCAGATTTGAGTAAAGCAATATTTTCAATTCCATCTGTAAAAGGAGTCGAATTTGGTTCAGGATTCAGAGGTTCAGAATTGCATGGTTCAGAAAATAATGATTTGTATACAATTAAGAAAGGAAAGATAGTTACAAAGACTAACAACTCTGGAGGAATTTTAGGGGGGATTTCCAATGGAATGCCAATTACAATTAGAATTGCTTTCAAACCAGCTTCATCAATTGCACAAAAACAAAGCACAGTAGACATTAAAACAAAAAAAGAAACAATTCTACAAGTTAAAGGAAGACATGATCCATGTGTAGTGCCTAGGGCACCACCAGTAGTAGATTCTCTAGTATCTCTGACATTAGCTGATCATGCATTAATTTCTGGAGCAATAAAGCCAGTACTATAAGAAAATGTCAGATATCGATAATCTCCGCAATAGGATGGATGAAGTAACACTAGAGATGATAAAATTACTGAAAACAAGGACTGAGATTGCAGAAAAAATTGGAGAAGTAAAGAAGAATATTGGAAAAGGAGTAACTGATGAAACACGTGAAAATAATTTACGAAGTAAGGTTATCTCATTATGTAACAGTATAGGACTAGATGAATCAATTGCTACAAAATTTTTAAATTTTCTTTTAAATGAATCAATAAAAGTTCAATCAACTAACAAACAAACACATCTTTCTATTTTCTTAAAAGCTAAATCATTAGAGGAGCAAGGAAAGAAAATTATTCATATGGAAGTTGGGGAACCAGACTTTTTACCCCCAACAATTGTAAAAGATGCACTAGAAGAAGTTTATGATAAAGGATTTCTAAAATACGGTCAAGCCAGGGGGATGCCACTATTTAGAGAGGCACTAGTAAAATATATTGCAAAAAAATTCAACACTAAAGTCACAGAAGACAACATCATAATTAGTCCCGGTGCAAGATTTTCAATATTTACTGCCATCACAACACTTCTCAATCCAGGCGATGAGATAATAGTAATTGAACCTGCATGGCCCGCATACAAAGATTGTGCGCTTAATGCAGGAATCAAAGTCAGAACAATTAATACAACTTTAGAATCAAAATGGGAACCAACATTAGATCAAATTAAAAACATCATCAATTCAAACACTAAGATGATTGTCTTAAACTATCCAAACAATCCAACAGGTAAAATCCTTCCAGAGAAATTACAAAATGATATTGTTGATTTGGCAAAAGAGAAAAAACTCTATGTATTAAGTGATGAGATCTATTCACAATATACCAAGAAGAATTGGAAGAGTGTTTTGAATTATAATTATGAAAAAAGTATTGTAACTCAATCATTCTCAAAATCCCATGCAATGACAGGGTTTAGGATAGGATATGCAATTGCAGATAGTAAAATTATTGAAAAAATGGCAAAATTAGAGGCTTTGTGCCTAACAAATGTCTCAGAACCTATTCAATATGTTGCCATGAAAGCATTAGAAGCAGATACATCCAACAATACTAATACAGTACAGAATAGACTAGATATATTGGCACAGAAAGCAACTGAAATGGGACTAGACTTTGTCATTCCAGATGGAGCGATGTATCTTTTTGCGCGAGTTAATCAAGATGGTTTTGATGGAGTAAAATTTGCAAATAAAACTCTAGAAGAAGGTTTAGCTGTTGCCCCAGGTGAAGGATTTGGAGATTACAAAAATTTTATTAGAATTTCAGCTTGTCAAGAAGAAAAAACACTAATTGAAGGAATGAATATACTGGGTAAGATTATGAGTGATAAGCAATGAAGAAGGTCACAGTTATTGGAGCAGGTGGCCAAATGGGACAATGGTTTGCAAAATATTTTGCAAGTAAGGGTTTTGAGGTAACAGGTTATGATTCAGAATCCAAAGGATTAGGAAAAGACATTATTGAATCAGATTCTCTAGTAGGAGCAATACTGAAAGCAGATTATGTGGTTTTGTGTACCCCAACCAGACGAACTCCGGAGATAATTAGACTAATTGCCAAGGAAATGAAAAGAGGAACATACCTCATTGAAATTTCATCTGAAAAATCCAAAGTAGTTTCTTCACTAGCAAAGATGCCAGCAAAGATAAATCCAATTTGCATACATCCAATGTTTGGACCAGGAGTTAAAACGATTAAGGGTCAAAACATTATTTCTGTACCAATCAAAGATGCCAAAAAAGAATTGACAATGACAAAATCATTATTTGAAGGAGCTAACTTTGTAACAATCGATGCTGCAGAACATGATAAAAAAATAGCAGTGATTTTAGGCTTAACACATTTGATGAATTTAGTTTTTGCAAATATTATTTCAAAGGATGAAAAGATGTTATTGACTGAAAAAATGTCAGGAACCACTTTCAGAGTCCAAAAGACACTAGCTGAAAGTATAATGACAGAGTCCCCTGAACTCATTGAGACCATCATTGCAAATCCAGAGATTCGCAGAGTTGCCGAAGAGTTATGGAAAGACATAGGAAGATTACTCACAGCAGTTCAGGAATCAAAGACTGAAGAAGTAGTAAATTACATCAAGGACTGCCAAGAGAGACTATCAAAGCACACAGACATCAATGAATCCTACAAAAAATTAACAAAAATGGTAAAAGTCGTTGAAAAATAGCAGACATGCGCTCTACCAAGATAGTCACATCTTTTCTTAGAGATAATGAAAAATTATTACTTTTGAAGAGAAGTGATAAAGTAAAATCAATGAAAGGTCTATGGGCAGGAGTTAGTGGAATTATTGAAAAAAATGAAGAGCCACTAACAAGAGCAAAAATTGAAATTTTTGAAGAAGTTGGAATCACTGAAGACAAAATTACATTAATTAAATCAGCAGAGGGGATGAGAGTCAATTCCCCGCAATATGAGAATCATGAATGGGAAATATTTCCATTTTTGTTTGAAGTGAAAAACCCAACTATCAAACTAAACTGGGAAAACTCTGAGTTTAGATGGATTAACATGAAAGAATTGGAAAATTTTGAAACAGTTCCCAGTCTTCAAAAAGTATTATTCAACTTGCTGTAGATTTTTGTTCTCTTTTTCGTATTTTTTTTGTTGTGGCAGCATCATATAGACACAAGCACCGCCACACATAGTACAAGGAACGTTATTTCCAGGATGTTGTCCAGTTCTACTATGAATTCTTGCTGCTTCTTCAGGATCAATTGATAATGCAAGTTGTTTTTCCCAATCCAAAGTTCGTCTGGCTTCAGTCATCTCCATATCCCACTTGATCACTTTATCTCGAATTTTAACCAAATCACCTGCATGAGCTGCAATTCTATATGCAATTAATCCAGCTTTTACTTCTTCAACATTTGGTAAAGCCAAGTGCTCAGAAGGTGTCAGATAACACAAAAGATCAACTCCCTCACTAGCTGAAACTGCAGCACCAATAGCACTTGCAATATGATCATGGCCGGATGCAATATCAGTAACTAATGGTCCAAGTACATAATACGGAACATCGCCAATCAGTGATTTTGCCAATCGAACATTTGCTGCAACTTCATTTAATGGAACATGTCCGGGTCCTTCAACCATAACTTGTATGTCTTGTTCATGAGCACGTTTTGTTAATTGTGAAATATTGATCATTTCTTGAACTTGCAATTCATCGTGAGAATCTAAAATTGAGCCTGGTCGCAATGCATCACCGAGGCTAAATGTGACATCGTATTTTTTTGCAATCTCAATTAGATAATCATAATGTGTCAAGTATGGATTTTCTTTATCATGTTTGAGCATCCAAGCCGCAGTAATTGTGCCACCTTTACTTACAACACCGCCATATCTTTGGACTTTTAAAATTCTCTTTGCAATATCTTTTGTAATTCCACAGTGAATGGTCGTATAATCAACACCATCTTTTACATTATTTTCAAATGCATTGAGATAATCATCCTCAGTAAGATTTAATGGATTTTTGTGAACTTCAACACCATAATTGTATGCTTCATAGATAGGTACAGTTCCAAATGTAATTGGTGCAGAATCTAAAAGTGTCTGTCTTATTTTTTTAACATCGCCACCATCACTAAGATCCATTATAGTGTCTGCATGATATTTTACAGCAGTCTTTGCTTTCTCAATTTCTTCATCCAAGTTCACATTCAACGTTGAAGTCCCAATATTGACATTTACTTTAGTTTTAAGGCCCTTACCAATTCCTACATTGTGAATTTTTTGAGGTCTAACATTATTGCTAGGAATGATGATTGAACCACGAGCAATTTTAGGAATTAGCCAATCAAGTGAAACATCCTCATCTTTTGCCACTTGCTTCATTTGATCAGTAGCAACTCCACGTCTTGCGGAAGTCATTTGAGTAGTCATAAAATATTCTATGTGTTTGCCTGATTTAAACAATCGTGAAAATTAAAAAAAATCTGATCGGCTAAAAATCGCTTAGCACTATATTAAGAAAATTGATCGATCTTATATGTTAGAATTGGTAATATATTCACATGAGAACCAGTAGGGAATGCAGACATTGTGGTAGAGAGTTTTACAGTATGAAAGATGAATTTTGTTCTTTTGATTGTGTTAGTCAAGCATCATCATAATCATTTCATCTAATTCAATTTCAATTCATCTTCTAAAAGTAATTTCTCAGACTCTATTTGTGAAATTCTGTTCAAAATAGGCGTAATTATACGCTCAGAATCTGGAGAATTTGCAAAATTTTCTTTAATCTCATAGACCCTTTGCATTAATTGAATTTCTGCTTGAACTAGTGAAATATAGTTTCGAAGTTTTAGATTTTCAGATTTTAGTGAATCATTATCAGACGTTTTAATCATCTTGGAGGACTCCAACTCTCTTCGACTATATCATCATCATTTTCAGAAATTAGAAATTTTTTTCCACATTTGAAACATTGCCATAGAAATTTCCCATCCTTTTTAGTTTGATATTGCATTGGAAGTAAACAAGTAGTACATCGTAATTCCTCTGGAGGATTATCATCTACTAATGGAATTTTAGTCACTGGTACAAAACACAACAAACAAGTATAAAATGACTATCAAATATAATAATCACAAAACTAATCGTTAAAAGAAAAATAGATTAGTGTAGAGGATAAGAAAACATAATGAATTTACTAACAATAGGAGGTTCTGATCCATCATCAGGGGCAGGCATTCAAAATGACATTAGAGTTTTTTCGACATTCAATATTCATGCTTTAACAGTAATTACTGCAATAACCAGTCAAAACACATCTAGTTTTGGAATGGTAGAACCTGTATCTGAAAAAATTTTAAAAAAACAAATAGATTCTATTTTATCTGATTTCAAAATTGATGGAATAAAAATTGGAATGGTGTATAATTCAAACATTATCAAAATTATTAATCAAAAATTAAAAAAATTAAAAATACCAATTGTAGTTGATCCCGTAATTAAATCAACTACAGGTGGAGATTTGATAGAAAAAAATGCAATTAAAGATTTTCAAAAATACATTATTCCTTTAGCAACGATAATTACTCCAAATAAATTTGAGGCTGAAATTCTCTCAAAATTAAAAATTAATTCAAAGAATTCTCCAGAAAAAATTGCATCAGTGATTCAAAAAATGGGAGCAAAAAATGTTGTAATTACTGGAATAGAATTAACAAAAAATAACATATCAGATATTGTAATAGAAAAAAATCAAAAGTACTCCATATCAAGTAAAAAAATCAAAAGTATCAATCATGGCAGCGGATGTATTTATTCAGCAATTTTGTTAATGGGGATTTGCAAAAAAAACACCATTAAAGAATCACTAAGATTGGCAAAACAATATACGTTAAACTCTATTAAAAATGCAAAAAATATCGGCAAGGGAATAGCAATTACCAGTATTGAGAAAGACGATTCGGTAAATTTAGAGTTATCAAATGCAATAGACAAATTTGCAGAGATCAAAAATATTTATAAAAATATTCCAGAATGTCAAACAAATTTTGTATTCTCCAAGCCAAATCCAAAAACAACAAAAGATGTTTTAGGTGTCGCCGGCAGGATAGTCAAAGTGGGAAAAAAAGTAATCATTGCAGGAGACTTGGAATATGGGGGATCAAAACATGTGGCAACTGCATTACTTGCAATGAATAAAAAATATTCACATATTTGTTCAGCTGTAAATATAAAATTTGATAAAATCACCATGTCTAAAATTAAAAAATCAAAAATGCACACATTAAGTTATGATAGAAGTCTAGAGCCAAAAGGCATCAAATTAAAAGGATCATCAATAGAGTGGGGAATTAAAAAATCCATTAGTAAATCAAAGAAAACTCCAGACATTATTTACCATAAAGGAGATGTTGGCAAAGAACCAATGATCTTAGTTTTTGCTGAAACCCCAAATAATGTTTTGAAAAAAATTTTAAAAATAATTTAAAATTTGTCAAAAAACATCCTTGAACATAAATAGTCATGTCTTAAATACAATTCATGAAGGCAGTGATTCTTGCGGGAGGTTTAGGAACCAGACTCCAACCATATACAACCTTTCTTCCAAAGCCAATGTTACCTCTTGGGGAAAAACCAATCTTAGAGCATTTAATTGACTGGACAAGGAAAAACGGGGTAAAATCCATTGTCTTGTGTGTAAGTTATCTTAGAAAAACAATTGAGGATTATTTTGAAGATGGTAAAAGATTTGGAGTAAACATAGAGTATGCCATAGCAAACAAACCACTTGCTACTGCAGGGCAACTTAAAACTGCAGAAAAATTCATCGACGATACTTTTGTCTGTATTTATGGAGATTCGATTTTTAATTTTAGTCTTAGAAGTATGATAAAACAACACAAAGCCAAAAAAGCTTTTGTAACAATGAGTCTTAATGAGTACAAGACAAATTTGCCATATGGAGTAATAGAGACTTCAAAAAATGGAAAGGTCTTAAGTTGGAATGAAAAACCAGAGATTAAAGCGAATGTAAACATGGGATGTTATGTAATGGATCCCAAAGTTTTGAGTTTTATCCCAAAAAACAAACCATATGGAATGGATGATGTTATCAAAAAGGCTATGAGTAAGAAAAAAGTAGTAAATAGTTTCAAAACAAAGAACGGTTTTATTGATATTGGAAACAAAGCATCCTACAAAAAAGCATATCAGGACTATATTCAAAAACTGGGTAAGATCTGAAAAGGAAAATGAGTGAACCGATAATCAGGGAATTACAAAAAGAGGATTTAAAGAATGGTTTTCTTACAACACTTGATAGTTTAAGACAAGCAAGTAATATTGACGGTAAGAAAGCAGAGGAAATTTTTGAAAAAATCAATAAAAATCCTGATCATATCATAGCTGTTGCAGAAGTAGATGGAAAAATAGTAGGGACAACTACATTACTAATTGAGCAAAAATTTATCCATGAAGGCGGATTAGTAGGTCATATTGAAGATGTTGTAGTAGATAAAAAATTTCAAGGTCAAAAAATTGGTGAGAAAATTATGAAATATCTGCTCGATATTGCAAAGAAACGTGGCTGTTATAAGACAATTTTAGATTGTACTGATGATGTAAAACCATTTTATGAAAAATTAGGCTTTACACATATTGCAAACGAATTAAGATTTGATCACAATTAGAAATATTCTTTCTTTGGTCGTTTTTTAGTGTGCTTCATCAAATAAATTCCACATCCAATTACAGGTGCAGATAATATCATAAACAAGATTGGCACAAACTGAACAGAGTCAGTAACATACACTGGATCAATTTTATCAATCATAGAATAAGCAACATACATTCCAATTAACATAATTACACCACCTATCACAATTATTCCACCAATAGATTTGGAGCCATATTGTCTCGACATGATAAATGCAACTGCAGAAAGAATAGCAGCTGGTGCCACACCAATTGAAATGAATTGAAGTAATTTAGGATCCGCTGAGAAAGATTGGGCATATTCAAAATCTTCTGGAACATTAATCATAAAATTATAAATTGAAATTATCTCACCTGCAAACATTGCAAATAATCCTACACCAGTAATTGCAAGCCATTTTTCAATTGCCACAGTTCTAACAGATTTTAGTTGATAAATAAACCATTCAAAAGTTTAAACGATTCCAACTAGATTGGCTAATTCTTTTCTGCAAGCTGCACCAAGTTGTTCTGCTGCTTGTTCAGGAGATACATCATTTAAGAAAATACCATATCCACGCTCTAAACCTGACCAAGATTTTGTTATTGGATAAATTTCAATATGCCAATGAATTTGACGACTATTTTTCTTTTCAGGAGAAAGATGAAAAACTAGATTGTATGAGACATTTTTGATTGTGTTTGACAATCCACCCAAAGTAGCTCTCAAAATTAAAGACAAATCATTGATTTCTTTTTGAGTAATTTTGGAGAAACTTGTAGTGTGTTTTTTTGGAGAAATCCAAAATTCGTATGGGTATGATGGAGCCCAAGGGCAATAAGCGATAAAGCCTTCAGTCTGAAGTACCTGACGTGGGCCACCAATCTCTTCATTGACTGTTTGGCACATTGGACAAACTCCTTTTTCATTTAGAATTTTGTGTGATGCCTCTGCCTCTTCTTCAATGATTGGAGGAATGGTTGAAAATGTCAAAATGTTAAGATGAGGGTGAGGATTTTTGCTTCCTGCTAAATCACCTTGATCAGCATAAATTGAAACATACGTTACCCCCTTTTGGGTGTAAAG
Source organism: Candidatus Nitrosopumilus sp. (assembly GCA_041603475.1). Lineage (GTDB taxonomy): Archaea > Thermoproteota > Nitrososphaeria > Nitrososphaerales > Nitrosopumilaceae > Nitrosopumilus. Next base: position 19,189 of record JBFIEJ010000013.1, read on the forward strand.
CCAACGCAGTCTATCTTGTACTACTACCAGAACATTTGACCATTGTTCAGAATCAATTGTGGCAAAAGTATCTTTTTGATTAGGAGATGCAACTACAATGTAATGATACCCATATGCGGGTTCACTGTAAAAGGGTCTATCACTGTATGAATTTTCAGTTTCAATTGAAACAATAGGATTTTTACTTTCAAAAACTCTAATTGACCATCCTTCAACATATTCATCCTCGTTATCTTGTAAACGTTGTAACATGCCATCTTTTGCAACAAGAGATAAGACAGAAGGATTTGTCATAGATTCATTTCCAGGAGCAAATGGAGATTTTTTTGGATCAATTACTTTGTCATCTTTTTTAGAGACAATCATAAAACGCTCAGAAACATAATCTTTGCGCATATCTCCCATAATTGTTATTTGAAGTAAATGTCTGTTAAAACGTTTACTAAGATCTGTTCAAAATCAAGTTTGAAAATATTTTTTAATGTTATCAACAAAAATTATGAAAAACCTACTTTCATCAAATCAATAATTTGTTAAATCAATAATTAGAAAATTTTTTGTTTTCATTGGATCGTTGATTTCGTTGCAAGCTTTAAAGGAGAGCAATAGATCTGGGATAAACAGGAGATACTATGGATAATTCTGATGTTCATATGATTTACGTACTTTTAGATGGTGTGGGGGATCTGCCACATCCAGATTTGGATGGAAAAACACCACTTGAGGCTGCAAAAACCCCAATTTTAGACAAAATTGCCAGCAATGGTGCAATAGGGGAAGTAATCTCAGTAGGAAAAGGCATAGCACCAGAGTCCGACATTGCAGTTTTCAATATGCTAGGTTACAAATTCAATCATGCAGAGTATGTTGGAAGAGGAGTGATTGAAGCAATAGGTGTTGGAATTGATTTTAAAGATGGGGATTTGGCACTAAGAGGAAATTATTCCACATTAAATGATGAAGGAGTGATTATCGATAGAAGGGCAGGAAGACATATTGAAAAAGAGGATGCCGATGGCATTGCAAAAGAAATTGAGGAACAATTAGAATTTTCAAATCCAGACACATCAGTAGTAGTAGCTCCTACCATAGGACATAGAGTAACAGTTAGAATCAGAACAAATTCAAAGACATTATCTTCAAAGATTACAAACACAGACCCTGCATATAGCAACATTGGAGGTATGGGCGTTGCAAAAGCAGTAGGAGATTTTCTAAAAATTGAAAAGTGTCTACCTCTTGAAGACAATGAGGATTCAAGATTTACTGCAAATCTAGTAAATGAATTCTCTGATAAATCAATTAGCATTTTAAAAAACAGTCAAATCAACAAAAAACGTAAAGAACAAAACAAAAAACAGTTGAGTTGTATTTTGTTAAGGGATGCTGGAAACAAATACCCGGATGTCATTCCAATTAATGAAAAATATGGAATGAAGTTTTCATGTATTGTGGATATGCCAGTGGAGCTTGGAATATCAGATGTTTTAGAGATGAAAGCATTTGAAGCTGGAGGACTAACAGATTATGAAGAAAAAGCCAAAGTTGCTGCAAAAGCAATGGAGACTCAAAACTCAATTTACGTGCATTTGAAAGGACCAGATGAATTTGGACATGACGGAGATGCCATAGGCAAAATGAAGAATATTGAAGAGATTGACCAGAGATTCTTTAAAACCCTAGTTGAAAATATTGATTCCAGTAAGGTTGCAATAATTGTTTCAGCTGATCATTCTACTCCATGTATCAACAAAGGACATAGTGATGATCCTGTACCAGTTTTAGTTTCAGGAGATTTTATTCAAAATGATGGAACCACCAGAATGACTGAAGAGCAGGCAAAGAAAGGAAGTATAGGATTACTACAAGGGGCAGAAGTTGTTGAGAAATCCCTTGAATTAATTAAATCTGGAACAAAGTAAGTTTGTTTGATTGCTGCATTTCAACTGCTTTTTTTCTAATTTTATCAACATCAATTGAATGATATTCAGAGGGAGATTTTCCTAATTTTTCCAAAGCCCGACTTAGCATTCCAACTCCAATTCCTAGCTCATCTTTTTGTGCATGAGCAAAAGCAACTGCAACTAGAATAATTCCCTGAACTAATTCTTTTTCTCTTCCAAAACATTTTTTCCAGACTCCTTCAAATGCCTCATGACTCTCCCAAAATCTTTCATTGTTAAAGTAAAATATTCCATCTGTAATGCCCTTTTCTTTTTCGATCTCCTCTTCAAAGACATGTCTAATATTTTCAACAGGACCAATTGGGGATAGTTTCTCAATTAGTTTGTCAAGTTCTTCCTTTTCAACTGAGACATCAAGCTCAACAAATTTTGTAGCAATCCTTGCCACTCGTACTGAGACGTTCATATCAGATGCCAGATCTCTTGCTTTGTAGACTACCTCTCGTGAATGTTCTGGACCATAACCAGTATTTTTGAGATGAAGCATGTATCGTTCCATGAGATTATTTTGAATGAATTTCTTAAATTTCTTCGCCATTTCAATCAAGGTTTATATGAAATATCCAGAGATTTTGGGTACATGTCCATAATTGAGACTATAGCAGATGTCAATAACAGCTTCCTATCACGAAGAGAGCTTACTTGTAATTTTGCAGGTTTGGCAGGAAAACTCAAGAAGTTAGAAGCAGTAGACATGATCACCAAGGAATTCAAACTTGATGGTAAAGTGGTCATTCCAATGAGACTCAAAACCCATGTTGGAAAACCAACAATTACTGGAACTTTCTATGTTTATGAAGATGAAGTTTTGGCAAAAAAACATGTCAACCCTACAATATTCTCTAGATTAGAAAAATCTAAAGCAAAATTAGCAGAAGCTGAAACTGCAGCTAAAGAAGCAGAAGAGGCAACAAAAGAAGCAGAAGCACCTGCAGAGGTAAAGGCAGACGAAACATCAGCTGAAGAAGTAAAAGAGGAGAAATCTGAGTAATGGCTGGAAAAAAAGGTTCTAGTCCTAGCGTTTACAAATATTTCAAAGTAGACGGAGACAAAGTATCTAGAATTAGAAAGATTTGTTCAAGATGCGGTAAAGGAGTATTCATGTCAGAGCATAAAGACAGACATACTTGTGGTAAATGTGGATTAACAGAATTTAATCAATAAAATTTAAAATTAATTTTTAACAATATCAGAATTTCAATAAATTCTTTTTTTACGAATTTTAGAACTTTTTTCTTCAAGGAAATTAATTTTTGTGATAAACGCAGGGTCTAGTTTAATTTTAGAAAGAGATTCTGCAGATAGTTTAACAGTATTAGAATCCAAGGAAATGTTTGTTTTGGGAAGATTCCTATCAACCCAGAACTTCATCACCTTATCTTCAAGCTTGTAATCACGGAAACCAGCAGGAAATTTCTTGGTTATATGATTCAAAAGAGTGCGATCTTTGAATACTACTCTTGGTTCAAACAATCTTGTTTCATCACTGTACACATTTTCAAACAAATTTCCAGAAATTTCATCAGAGAGTAATTCCATCTTTGAGATTTTGCGCATCAATTCCAGAAAGTGAAGAAACTCATGAGCCAAAATTGCATGAATTGTGCCCTTTAATCCATACGCAACAAGAGGGGCAGATATTTGAATTACTACCTGAAATTTTTCTTCAAACATTATAGGAATTGTTCTTGCAAATAACAGACCAAATTCATATGAATTTGGATTTGGTGAAGTCATCACAAGGGAGGGTTCAACATATGCAATTGGATATCTAATACCTGAGGCCTTTTCTATTCTGTTAATTCCTTCAACAGTAATTGGAAAACGTTTTACTGCAAGTTCATAGACATCATCAGGAATAATTCCCTTTGAATGTGCATCTCTTAAACGTACTAGTGGATCCAATGTATCCCCTCGATAATTTTGAACGTAAAAAGGTTGATTTGATCAGGATCTTGGTTTTCCAGACTTTGCCTTCTTTTTACGACGTGTATCAGCTCTCTGATCTGCATGTCTTTGATGCTTTCCTTTTTTTCTCAATGGCATAATGTTTAGCCATTATTAGCGCTAGTTAATTGTTATCATTGAACTTCAATTTCTAAAAAATCAAAATCATGGCACTTGCAGGAGATATCAAGTGTTTTAGATATAGATGGAGATACATCATCACCATCAACAAATCGTTTTACGGGTAATCCTCCTTCTACTTTCATTATTAATGTAAAATCATTATCAGTTGTTTTTTTATATTTGAGAGAGAAAATTTTCTTCTCTGAGCGTTTACCTGATTTATCATAAACCACAATTGGGGTCTTTGTTAGATTTTTTAATTTTAGGAGATCCTTTGAATTAATTTCCGAAGTAGATGATATCTTTGCATCAATTAATGATTTGAATTTCAGTGGAGTTTTAGGAGATTCATTAACAATTCTCAAATTATTAATATTCACTGAATCAAATTTGACAGATTTAGTTTTCAGATTTCGTTTATTTGGATTTTGGAGTTTAACAAAAAATGGTCTTCCATCACCCAATATCAGGCTAGATTTATCCTCACCTCCTATCCAGGTAAATTTAGCCGTAGTCCCACCAAGTTTTTCAAAGAGAAATTTTGAGATCATTCCCTCCACACTAGAAAATTCAACGATGCCATGAAAACTGCATATTCGACAACCTTTGCCACCGCAATTATCACAAGACTTTTGTTTTTGAGGAATTCCTCTTATTGATTTTACATATCTGCCATACAGAGTAATGGATTTTGAACGTATTTGACACGATTCATCTTTTAGATTAACAGTAAATGTTACATCTGAATCAAAATAATCAAGAGGTTTCTTTGTTTTTTTTGAAAACATCTTTGCTAATTCTTTTGTTATGTCAGTCTTTATGCTATCAATACCCTTTAGTTTGTATTGAGAGCGAATATTATCATCTCGATCAACAATGGAGG
>JBFIEJ010000014.1:0-23379 GCA_041603475.1 Candidatus Nitrosopumilus sp.
TCTTCTTTCTCCATCATAGTTTCTTCCATCATAGAGTCTTCTTTCTCCATCATAGTTTCTTCCATCATAGAGTCTTCTTTCTCCATCATAGTTTCTTCCATCATAGAGTCTTCTTTCTCTATCATAGTTTGTGTGATTGCACCAGTTGGTAGTGCTTCATCAATAGTTGACTCTGTAAAATATGGTGATAGCGCATATGCTGATACAGAACCTACTATTATCACTGCAATAATGACTGGTAAAGATTTGTTCATGTATTATCAAACTGATTTTGGTATAAAGCCAATTTTCCACTTTTGACCCCAATCTTTGGGCATAAAAAATGACAAATCTGTGTGAATTATTACTCGTAAAGTAATTTAGTAAGATTTCATTGCGAGAAGCAAATGGAGCCATTTGATTCGTTTCTAGTCTGGATTGCAGAGTTTTTGGGAGAACATCTCTATGAAGGAATTTTTCTAGCAGCATTACTTGAGACAATCGTTCCGCCAATTCCTACTTTAGCAATTTTCCCTACAGCTGGATTCTTAGCCTCACAACAGGGAATTTCTTTAATTGGTTTAATCCCAATGATCATTCTTGGTGCAATTGGGGCCACAATTGGAACATCTGCAATTTACTTGATTGCATTAAAACTAGGAAGAGTTGTTTTACTTCGTTATCTAAAATATGTCAAGGTTTCAGAAAAAAAATTAGAAAGAGTAGAAGTATGGTTTGAAAAATATGGTGATAAGGCAGTATTTTTAGGAAGAATGGTTCCAGTAATGAGAGAGATGATTTCTGTTCCAGCAGGGTTGCTCAAAATGAGAATTCCAAAATTTATTCTCTATACTTTTGGTGGATCATGTGTGTGGTCAACTGGAACAATTCTGTCTGGTTATTATTTTGGAGAGGCCATTGGGCTTGGCACTAGTAATTTCCCATCATTGCCTTAAATATCAAAAAGTGTAATTAAGAATAATCGTCCTTTTGTTTGTCTGGATGTTGACAGGGAATCTTCAGCACTCCCCTATATTGTTGAAGATCTCTGTTTTTTAATTTAGATAATTTTTCAATGCTTGCACAATAGTCTTTTCAAATCTTTCCTAAAAATTACCCAAAGTCTTTTGCTTTTTTTCCTCCCAAATCAATTCCCTCATCCCAAGCTTCATTCTTAAAGAATTTGCAGTTGATGGACCATATCCCTCATAATGATTGTTAGTCATTACCATTGCCAGTGGAATGTCTTTGGTTTTTTGGAGCTTTGTTGCCCAATTTGTAATTGCTTCCTCACGATTAATGGAGACTTTACCAAATTCTGAATCGGGAATGGAACGATCTCCAATTAATCTGACATAAAGATAGTTTGATGTAATAGGCATTGGGTTGATGACCCCTGTAATATCATTCCATACAAGACAGATTTTTTCCCCTTTTAGAAATGATAATGCCTCATCTGAAAACCAAGATTTGTGTCTTCCCTCAATCGGATACATGAAATTATCTGGCAAAAGATCAAAGAGTTCTCCCAATCTTGGTTTTGCCTCCTCAAATGACAATGATGGAGGAAGCTGCAATACTAGTGCTGATATCTTGTCTTGAATTGCTACAAGTGACGAGAGAAATGAGAAAACTTCAGAGTTTACTCTATCTAACCTCTTTTCATGAGTAATGATTGAGGGAAATTTTGCTGTAAATCTGAAATGATTTGGAGTATCTGCTTTCCATCTCCGAACTATCTCTTGGGATGGAATTCTATAAAATGTTGAATTTATCTCAGTAATGTCGAAAATCTGGGCATAATATTTTAGCCATTCTGAGCTCTTCAGATTCCTAGGATAAAACTTGCCAGACCAGCCCTGATAACTCCAGCCGGTGCATCCTACCTTGATATTCACAATAAATTATCAAATTTTTTAGTCTTAAAAATATGAAAGCTGACTATTGCGGTTCAACCTCTACACAGCCCTGCAAGTATGCTCAGACTGGTAAATAATTGCCTGCATTTGACAATAGGGCATTGTGTCAGCTTCCACAGCATAATAGCTGTTTTTCAGATAAAAAGCACACTCATTTTTTACACTGTTGAAAATTTTTCTACGATCAATCGTATTATAGATAAGTTCTACTCGAAGTTTAAATCAAAAATAACAAAAACAATCACATGTTTCGATTAAGAAAGAAAAAAGACTTTGTCTTCATCCATATCCCTCCAATGCCAAAAAGACATTCAACAGACTGAGTTATTTTAAAACTCATAGAAACATTACTGATTTTCATCTGTATCTACAAAAAATTTCCAATCAATCTTTTTACTCTATTGTTATGATTCCTTTGTTAATCAAATACTGAATTCCATCAACAAATGTCTCATCACTTATTTGCCCTGTTGCCCACCATCTTGCATTGTTTTTTATCCATTCTGGAATTTCCTTGTAAGTAGAAGTTTGTGGAGCATAAAGTGTTCCGTCTTTTACCAATCCATCTAACACACTACGAAATGAATCATTATTTATTGAATCATGAGACCACATTAATGCCGAATCTCTAACACCCTGTGGAATAAAAATTATATTCTCTACAAAATTATCTCCTTGCTCTGTCCTGCATTGTCTTGGATACGATTCCATTATTGGATTTCCAGCAGCCACACATTGCTCAAAGTTTGTTATAGAAATTAATGGAGATATTCTAAGAATTCTGTCGTCATTAATTTGTGGCGACCCTCTTCCATCTTGGTTACTAGTTAGGATATACAGATTGCCATCTAGTCCTGTTGCAACATCACGCAATCTTCCAAATTCGCCCTGGAATAGTTTTTCACTTGATAGAACCTTATTGTTATCGATATCAAAGTCAATCATATGCAAATGATTTCCTCGAAGAGTTGCAACAAAATACTTTCCACTCCATTGGGGGATTTTATCTCCAGTGTAAAACTCGGCCCCAGATGGTGCCCATGTATCATCACCTGTATGTAAAATTGGATTTTTCATTCCTTGTTTTTGTTCATCCCCAATTACATCTGGCCAACCATAATTTGCCCCTGGAATGATAACATTTACCTCGTCATGGGCAACTCCTCTCCATCCTGATGGTCCATGTTCAGTAGATATCAAATTTCCAGACTCATCCCAGTCTATCCCTTGTGGATTTCTGTGACCTATGCTATAGATTGCAGAATTCCATGGATTATCATCTGGAATAGTTCCATCAGAATTAATTCTTAGAATCTTTCCACCTAACGAATTTAGATCCTGTGATAATGGAGGATTGCCAGCCTCACCTGTTGTAATGTATAGTTTACCGTCAGGTCCAAACTTTATTCTTCCTCCATCATGATATGGACCACCTGCAATTCCATCAATGAGAATCTTGTCTTCAGTAATTTTATCATCATCTACAATGTATCGTACTACCTTGTTTGTAGTTGAAAATAATTCATTGTAGGTATAGTAGAGATAGAGGTATTGGTTTTCATCAAAATTTGGATCAAGTGCTATACCTAGAAGTCCTCCTTCAACTCCTCCAACCCCTAGTGACAAGATAGGTTCTTGCAGTACTCCGTTTTCAATTACTCTAAGGTTTCCATTCCTCTCAGTGAAAAATATTCTTCCATCTTCTGCAAAATCAATACTCCAAGGAATTGTTAGATTCTCCGCTACTGTTTCCACTTTAACTCCGTATTCAGGATATTCTTGAGCAAAAGCTACAGGAACTAGAAAAATCAACATTAATGGAAAAATAATTACCTTCACTGTAATCAGTGCATTCTTTTTTAAATTAAAGATTATCGATTATTTGGAACTTAAGACCATCAACGGTAGTTGTTTGGTGATAGCTCCAATTGAATATTATTTTTCTAAAATAGTATTTAGTACTCACTGATGATTTCTACGTCTCGGTTATATGCATAATTTCATGTGTTCATCATATTGTATAATCTGCCAATACTAGTGATGTTTCTATTAGCAGTATCGATAGTCCCTGCCTTTGCTCAGAACATTCACATCGATGAGACAGAGCAAAAGATTAGAGAAGAAATTATTTCCTGTGAGCAAAAGATTGCCTCTGATGATTCCTTAACTGAAGCAGTGAAAACTGTAAAAAAACGAAACTGTACGACTGATATTAGGAACAAATACGCACAAGATCCGCTATCATTTGAGCACCAAAATGAATTGAAGATTAAGATTCAGGACTTGCAGAGATGCAATGACTGGTATTCCCAATATCAATACTTGGATGAATCAAAGTTTAAGATTCAAAAAAATGAGCAACTAGCAGATAGCTGTATTATACTGTACAATGATTCATTGTGGAAGTATGATGGTGCAGATAGAGAAGAGATTCTGTATGAAAAACTAGCTGAGATAAAATCTGCAGTTCCCGTAAAGTCTCAAAGCTCTGATGAGTTTATCAAAGTTGCACAAAAAGATTTTGACAGAATTCAATACTTGGAGATGAAGATTATAGAATTAGAAAAAGAAATTGAAAAAAAAGACATGCTAATTTTAGAACAGATGAATGTTATTCTTGACTTGGTAAATAATATGAAAAATATTGTATATGATTCACTAAAGTCAATTCAATTATTCATTTAGAATATTTTGATATTGTTAATCTGTTTTTGCTATTGGCAGCTCAATAATGAATCTAGTTGGGTTACTTTTGACAGTGATCGTTCCTTTGTGCTGCTCTATGATCGATTTACAGCTTGCCAATCCTAAACCTGTACCTTCTTGTTTTGTGGTGTATAGAGGTTCAAACATTTTTTCTAATACATTTGCTGCAATTTCTGGCCCGTTATCTTCTACGGTGATTATTGTCTTACCATCTTTAATTTCTGAGTAGATTTTGATAACTCCATTTTTATTTAATGCTTGAATTGCATTAATTATTAGATTGATCAAAACAATCTTCATTGCCTCAAAGTCACATAGAATTTTAGTATCTAATACACTGGTCTCAATCTTGATGTCATTATGGTTTGGAATATCCATTAATACCGAATCTACTATCTCAAGCAACTGATGTTCTGATAGTTCCATAGGCTTTCCTTTGATAAAGTCTAATACATTGTCAATTTGGTGCGTAATTCTATACATTGCAGTATCGACTCTCTTGAATCTCTCAATATCTTCAGGCGACATATTCTTGTTTTGTTGTTTGATAAAATCCAGTGTTCCTTTGATTACAGTTAATGGATTTCTTATGTCGTGTGCAAGCCTTGATGCAAGCTCTCCAATTGACGATAGTTTTTCTTGTCTGATAATTTTAGCTTTGTATTTTTTCAAATCATTTGACATTTCATTTAATGAATCTAAAATTTCATTGACATCATCATTATTGTATTTAATGTTTGTCTGAACAAATTTTCCTTGTGATATATTTTGAGTCATTGTAACAAGTTCCTTGATTGGTTTTGAGACAAATCTTGATGTCAAGATAACTACAATTATTGCAGTTATAATTGCTGCAGCAGTAGAAATTAAAAATACAAATTCCATATTTTGCTCAACTAAAATGATTTTCTTTTGCTCATCCTCTATTCCATCTATCTCCATGGATGTGTTTTGGTTTAGGGTTCCGTGAAATTCTTCTTCTAATATTTCCAATTTTCTAAATGCATTATCCTTTGATATTTCACCATTTTCAATTTGCTCATAAATTCTAGCGTTTGTATCAGCTGATATTTTGTAGATTACGACATAGTTGTGCATCTGCTCCTGCATCATAGTTGGTGCAAGGAATTGCCCAGAGGAATCTTTGGTAAATATAAGATTATTATATTTTTCAATACTATCATAGAGGTTCTGAAGTTGCTTGTCATAGACTGCCATTTCATCATTTGTAATTTCATGAGTATCCATATCTTGAATATGTCGGACTATGGTATGATGAAGTAATTGATAGGTTGATTGTATTTCTTGTAGAGTTGAAATTGCAGGAATGCTCATAAATCTGTGATACTCTGAGACCTGCTCAATTTTCTGAGATAATTCCCATTGTAAAATACTTGAAATTCCAAAAATTACCAGCAATATGGTAAAACCTATGATGATTACTGATCTAGTCCTCATTTTGTATTGATTTGTGAATTTTTCATTAAAGACGTTACTATGTTAAAAAAATAACATCCAAGGCTCTACTTTCATTCAACTAGTCTCTTTGCCTTTGAGAATACTGCTGACCACTGATTCCATGTGAGTCTTCCTGTCTGAGTGTTTTGCTTTGATGGATGGTATGAAGTTAGGATTGAATATTTTTCATATCGGTATAATTTATTGTGTCCAAACTTTTCTGGTTTTACTTGTAATAATTTACATGTTGCATCATATGCAATTTTTCCAAGACACAAAATTATCTTGATGTTCTGTAGAATTTTTAATTCGTCTTGCAAATATGCAAAACAATTTTCCATCTCGTCTTTAGTTGGTTTGTTTTGAGGTGGTGCACAACGAACAGCAGCTGTAATGTATGCATCATTTAATACCAATCCGTCATTAATTGATTGGCTTGTAGACCTTGATGCAAATCCATGCTTGTGCATTACCTTTGCCACCCAGTCTCCTGAAGAATCACCTGTAAACATCCTTCCTGTCCTATTTCCACCATGTGCTGCTGGTGCCAATCCAACAATTAGCATCCTTGCATTAACATCGCCAAAACCAGGTAGTGGTCGTCCGTAATACTTTTGGTCTTTGAATCTTCTTACCTTGTTTTTTGCTACATCTCTAATGTAGACTGCAAGTCTTGGACATTTTTTACATCTTGTAATCTTTTTGTTTAGAGTTTCAATTGGCTTCAACTATGTTGTTTTCATTGATGTCAATAAAAACACTCTTTTCAGAATCATATTCTACAAAGCATGATTCAAGGTTTCCACAACTGTTAGAGTAGTGCATTACTACTCCATGTGGTAGTTTTGTTTGTCCTATGTATTTCATGATTCATCTCTCAATTTTTTTACTTAACAAAATGTGTGTTCAAAAACTACACCTGCTACGAATCTCTCTCTAGATTAATGCCAATTGATTGCATCCATTTTGCAAACTCTTCTGCTATCTTGTTTTCTTTTTGTGTAAACATGAATCAAAATTTGAAAATCAAATAAAAGAAATTACTATCCACTTATCTTTCATCCATTTTTTATTACGTCCAATAATTGCTAATTATGACTTAAAATCGAGCCTGCTAGGCGTGAAAAATGCCAAAAAATTGGCTCATTTCTAATAAAGCATACGTTACAATGTTCCGATATCCTTTATATCAAAAATCCAAAATAATCTTCAATGAAAAGTACACAACTTCTAAGCGTTGTATTTTCACTGATTATGTTTACCGGTGTTACTACTGGTAGTGTAGCATTTGCTCAATCAGATGATCTCGATGATATCTTGGAAGGCTTTTGTGAAATGACCTTTGATGAACAAAGCGAAATCATATTTGACTACAATCTAGAGGAATTTCAAGAGAAACTTGAAACCGTCTGTGAGATAGAGGATATAGATGAACGCGAATATGCACTTGAAGATGTCATTGACGCAATTGTCGGAGAGACAAGAGATGAATATTCTGATTTTGATGATGTTGGATATGAGACAAGTGATTATGATGTTGACGATGATACAGACAGATATGATAAATATGATCTAGATGATAAGCTAGAATATTATTGTCAAATGACTGTTGATGAGAAACGTCAATTCTTTGAGAATCATCCAAGATTTGTACAGTTCAAAGACAGATTAGAAAACATCTGTGATATGGCTGATGACAAACGAAGAGATGCACTCAAAGACTTTATGATTCAACATAAAGATATGATCAAAGATCACGTCAAAGACTATGTCAAGGATCACATGAAATACAAATTCTCTACAATGGAATTTGATAGATTCTGTTCTATGACCGACTCTGAGCTAGCAGCTGCAACATTTGATGCAGAATTTGTAGAAAGAGCTTCTAAATGGTGTGATATGACACCTGAAGATAGAGCTGACTACAAAAAAGATCACATGAAAGACAAAGTCACTGATTATGTAAAAGACAAGTTTTCTCATATGGATTATGATAGACTATGTGCTTTAGCAGAATCTGATCGTGCAGCAGAAATTACTGATGTTGCAAAACTTGATAGAATTTCAAAATGGTGTGATATGACACCTGACCAGAGAGCTGATTACAAGAAAGATCACATGAAGTATATGGTAAAAGACAAAATGAGAGACAAATTTTCTCATATGGATTTTGAGAAATATTGCTCAATGACTGATGGAGACCTTGCAACTACAACATTTGATGCAGAATTTGTAGAAAAAGCCTCCAAATGGTGTGATATGACACCTGAAGATAGAGCTGACTACAAAAAAGATCACATGAAAGCCAAGGTAAAACACATGATGGATTCAGATATGTCTCCACGTCTCAAGGCAATGATCATGGCCAAGTCCGTGACTGACGAAAAGCGTGAGGAGATAAAGATGAAATTCATGGCAAAGCACGGCGATAAAGCTGACAAGCTAAAATCAGAACTGAAAATGAAATACAAAGACCATATGTTAAAGTTCAAATCAAAATTCACTGATGAGCGCAAAGCAGCAATTCATGACAGACTAGCAGACATGAAGGCCTTCAAAGCCGAACTTCGTGATAAAGCATCAGAATTAACTGATGAGGAAAAACAACAACTTAGAGCAGATTTCATTGAAAAGGCTAAAGATATGCAACTTGCATGGATTTCTCCACGTGTTCAAATGAATGCCGGCGTTGACGTCGCAGAAATTGAATGCCGTGAAGGATTTAATCTTGTAATGAAATCATCAAACGGAGTGCCAATGTGCCTCAAGGCAAATACAGCACTTAAGTTGATCGAGAAAGGTATTGCAGTTCCTGCAAACTAATCTTTTTTTCTTTTTTTATCTAAATAATAACTATAATTTTACAAAGCAAATAAAAGCAAAGACTATTTTATTTGAAAACAGTGTCATACAATCACGTTCCAGTACAGTTCACACAAGCTCAGTTAATTGAAAAAGACGACGGGCATTACTATCAGACACCTACTGGAAATATGTATCCATCAATTACAACCATTCTGCATAAGACAATGCATCCAGAGAAACTACAAAGCTTGGAGACATGGAAGGAACAGGAGGTAGCTGCACAGTACATCACTGAAGAGTCTGCAATGATTGGAACTCAGACTCACAAGTTGATTGAGGACTATCTTAATGGTGTGACATTTAGTGATGATGTAAGGTTACTATCAGTTGCACATTTCAATAATCTAATTCCATTTCTGCAAAAGATTAATGACATTCATGGAACTGAGCTGCGTTTGTACAGTGACTTGATGAAGCTGGCAGGGACGTCTGACTGTATTGCAAAGTATGATGGAGAATTATCTATCATTGATTATAAGACAAAGAGAAGTAACCAGAAAGAAGAGTGGATGACAGATCACTTTATTCAAGGCACTGCGTATTCGGAGATGTTTAGAGAGTTGACTGGAATTGAGGTAAAGCAGGTCGTAATTCTAGTCAGCAGTGAAAAGAATACACGTATGGAATTTGTCAAAAACACTGAGGACTACAAGACTGCACTCTATGATAGACTGAATCAGTTTTATGAAATTTTAGAATAGATTTGCTCAAATAAGAAAAACATATTCTTAAAATCATTAAATTACTACCATAGTTTTTCACACACATATTTTTACCTGTATTCATCTCCACAATCACCAATAACTTCAAACAAATTATTGGCTTTTGTAGTTATACCATTAATTGATGAGATATCCTCTGAATCAAGTTTCACTGAAAACACTCTGGCGTTATCATCTCTATGGTTAGAAATTCCTAGTCTTGCACCAATTATAACTCCTGCAACTTGAGGTTTATCCAAAACAAACCTGGTAGCAATATTTGCGATACTACAATTGTGTTTTTTTGAAATACTATTCAATACAAATAACAACTCTTGGAATAATTCCCATCCTCCCCACGCATCTATCATGTTCTTGTATTTCTGCTGACTTGCCGTCACCAAATCACTTCTTGTTGGTTCATCTGCATCAAGATAGAACTCTGAGAAAAACCCACCAAGTAAAGTTCCATAGGTTAATAGATTAATTCCATGTTTGGCAAAAAATGGAGCCATCAATTTAGAGGGCCTCTGATCCAAAATAGAATACTGAACTTGGTTAGATACTATCTTGTATCCTTGTTCTGTCATTATCTTTACTCGTTTAGTATCAAAGTTTGTAAGTCCAATGTGTTTGATTTTATTTTCAGCTTGTAGTTTTGATAAATTATTCATTGCATCCAAGTAACTAGGATTAGAATAATCCCACCAATGAAACTGCACCAAATCAAGGCAATCTATATTCATCTTTTGAAGTGATTGCTCGATGTGATAACTCACAATACTATAACTCATTGGCCCTGGATTTGGAACAAATTTTGTTAATGCTTCAAATGGTTTATCCATCTTTTTACGAAATTGTCCAATCAAAGATTCTGCTGGTCCGTAAATATCTGCTAAATCCCATGTAGTAAAGCCTGAATTTTGATACTCTGCCATATCATCAATTGCAGCTTTATTATCAATTTGACCATGACTTCCTGATACCTGCCACATTCCATTTAAGATTCTACAAATTTCTAAATCGTTGGCAAGGGCAATCTTCTCAATAGACATTATTCTTGTTCTCTTCTCTCTATGATTAATCTAGTGACTTCTTTGACTAGGACCTCATCTTTTCTTACCAATTCTTCTAACTCTTTTCTATATTCTTCATCACCCCATTTTTCTTGTGCAAACATCTGTTTCACTAAATTTACAATATCTGATTTATTTTTCTGATGATCATGCCTAACATTCTCCAAATTATCCATGAATTTTCTGTTAGAATTTCAAACTTAAGCCTATTGATGGAATCTATGAATTAATGAATACTCTGGAGTTTGACACTGTAATCATTTCTGCCATACTGATTGGAATGCTTTCTTTTTTTGCAATCTTTTGCATATCTTTATTATGTATCCCCTGGAGATGCTTTAGGAATTCTTTCTCTTCAATGTCATTACGTTTGTAATCACAATCTTCAAAGATACAGTTAAAGTTCAACAATTAGGATCAAATCTAGTCTGTTTTTAAGAATTTGCAATTATCTTAGAGTTACATAAGAGTAATACAGAATTGAAGAGGCAATAACTGAAATTATAGTAATTATTGCTAGTTCTTTTTTAGAGAATACACTTGCTCTAAAACTCATTTCTTACCATCAATCCTCAAAACAATCCATGTTTTCACAATCAGCACATAATCTCATGACTATCTCAGGAAATTTCTTTGATTGTATATGAAATACAATCGGTTTATGTCCACATGAAAAAACTTGGGATTCAGTCAAACGTAAACATCCTTTCCTGGAACATACGGATTTTTTTGAGGAACGTCATAGATTTTCAAAGTATCCAAATACATCATTTGATCTTTTACATACTTTGAATCCCCCAAAGACACCAAAATTCTATCATTATGTTTTATCTCATAAGATGACACATCTGAAACCTGGTTTCCATTAATTATAAATATCAACTCACTAGTGCTATCAATACAGTATTTCTCATACTCTATTCCACTAAGTGCAATACACCTTGATGTAATCTCTAATCCAAATGATGCAAAGAGCATCTCAAGTGGAACACCAGTTGCATGCTTATGAATTAGGTAAGAATTATGATCCTCAAAATGAATGTATTTGCTTTGTAGCTGAAAGTTTGGTAGTCCAAAATTTAGTTTCTCACCATTGACAAAGACTGCAATTGCAGCATGTGCATGATCACTTCCAAAATGACCAACTCCATATTTTATTGCCATTTTCTCCTCTAGAGATTTAAACGAGGTATTGTCTAAAATCTCAGAATCTATCTGAGTTTGGTTTACAAAATAGTATGAAAAGACGCCTGCAGAAACCAGTACAAAGGCAATAATTCCTATTGTTAGCCCCCTTCCCTTCGAATTTGCCTTAGATTCTATTTTAGGTTCTATGACTCCATAAAATGCATCGTCGCTTTCCTGACTTCGTCCCGGTAATCCTTCATCAAAATTATCATTTGGTAATGTCTTGTCCTCCAATTACCATTGGTAGGATATCAATTGTATAAAATTCCAATGTACAAAACATTTGAATCAGATTTCCAAAAAGGAATTAGCACTACCACAAATACACACTAAATGTTAAATATCATTTTGACATACTTATACCAACGAGAAGCCAGTCAGTCTGCGTAGTAGATGATTGGTTTGGAAAACACCTCATGTTAGAGAAAACGTCCTAGAATACGTGTTTTCCAATGTATCTCGTTGTTTTACAATTAAACAAATATCACTTTAATTTCTACATATACAAATTTAATTTTACATTTGTAAAAATTATGTAATAATTTTAAATGAATTTTAGGTTTTGGCTCAGATCTACTTAAATTTCATTTTACCATAAAATAACTGACGAGGAACTATCATACCGATTGAAATTCAGAGTAGTACTTTGAGGAGGTTGACAGATAGTTTAGGAAAACACGAAAAGGATGGAAGCATCTGACTTTCGATTTAGTTTTCCACTTTACCTCGTTGTTTTTTTCACACACCAAAGGACTGTGATTTTTCACATTTTGGACAACGCATTCCACGAGTCTCAGTCCCACATCTCTTGCAAAACGTATCGATTCCTAGTACTTGTCGTGAACCAGTCCTTTTAGCTTTCACAATTAGTATTGCAACAATTAAAATCCCTACTGCAATTCCAATCCATAAGAGTACCATTCCTATTACTAGTCATTCATTCTATATTAAAGACCGTATGCTCTTTGAGGTTAAATACAATTCTTGAAATATAGTACATGGGAAATTTCATTGAAAAATTCCTTGACTTTATCACATCACTTTTAGGTTAAACCTAATTACTATTTTCCTTTTTTATTTTCTGGGTCTGCGCCTAGGATTCTTTTCATAGAATTTTTCAATATTTGAAACCCATTTCTCAGATTCTGGTAATCTGGATCTTGCATGGGGCCTCTTGCCATTAGTAGATAAGATTTCAGAATTCTCCTCGTAGAATCTATCCATCTCACCAATTAGTATGTCTAAAAAATTTGATGCTCCCTTTACTTCCTCACTTTTAGGATCTCTTGCAGTCATAATTGATCTTGCCAGAGTATCAACTTTGGAGTTTTTTATTTTATATTCAGCTAGTATTCTACTCTCAAAAGAAATCATATTTGGATATGTGCATTAATCCCAGTCCATGTTTAATTGTATGTCCTACAGAAATATCTAAATCACAACTATCTGTCACTTATTTATCTTGGAATTACCACGAGGCATGAAAGATTTTGAGGAGAAAGAAAATGCAGACATTGAGCATATTAGAAATCATTTCAAGAAATTGTCAAACCTGTATGGATTTTCATTTATTGACCCATCACCTATTGAATTGTTATCAGTACTTGAGACAAAGTCTGGTCCAGCAATTAAAGATGAGATTTATTATTTCAAAGACAAAGGAGACAGAGAAGTTGCTCTGCGATTTGACTTTACAGTTGGACTGACAAGATATATCGCATCTCAAAAATCAATGAAGCTTCCAGCTAAGATATCGAGTTTTGGTGGAGTTTTTCGATATGATGAGCCACAAAAGGGGCGATACCGCTATTTTCACCAGTGGGATATCGAAGTTTATGGCAAGCCAAATTTGGAATCAGAAGCTGAAATCATTGAACTAACATCAAGACTCTTTGATTCACTACTACTCAAAGACATTACAATTGACATAAATCATAGAAATTTAGTAGAATCTTACATCAACAAAGTCTTTGAATCAAAGGATTCGCAACTAGTAGGTGATATTTTACGAGCTGTAGACAAAATTCAGAAAAAATCAAAACAAGAAATTATTGATGAATTCAAAGATCGATATGATATTAACAAACTAGAAAAGATTCTAGAGTTCTCACAAATTAAGGGAACAATTTCTGAAATTGAAAAATTATTTGATGTATCGCAACTTGATTCTTGGAATGATCTCATTGCACTTTTTGATTCTCTTGAGAACAGAGGAGTATCGAATGTCAGAATTAATTTTGGTATAGTGAGAGGACTAGATTACTACTCTGGAATGGTCTTTGAAGTTTTTGATAAGAATTCAAAGCTTGGTGCACTAGCAGGAGGGGGACGTTATGATTCACTAACTAAAGCTTTTGGCAGAGATGACATTGGTGCAACAGGTGTTGCAGGGGGAGTAGAGAGAATTATTCTAACAATGCAAGAGCAAAAAATTATTGCAGATGCAAAACAAAACAGAATTGCAGTACTTTACATTAATGAGGAGATGCAAAAAGTTGCAATGTCTATCACATCATTACTAAGACTTAACAATATTCCAACCGATGTTGACTTGGCAGGACGTAATCTAAAAAAACAGATGGATATTGCATCAAATGCAAGACTCTCTATTATAGTAGGGCCTCAAGAACTCGAGGATGGAAATGTTGTGTTAAGAGATATGGCCAATGGTACTGAAGGAACAATATCCCTTGAAAAACTAACTGAAGATCCTAACTCTGTTCTTAATTTAGAAAAGCTCTAGTTAACATCATGATTTCAGGACCTGTAGTAAGTGAACCTACAACTATACAGTGATTGTTTGCCAAAATTCCAGATGAAACATAAGGAATTCCATTATTAATTGAACTCTGCTCGATTTTTACGCCTAGTAAATTAGAGAATGTCTTCATGTCTTCCTCATCAGCCTCTGGATGAATTGCAGCTCCGGAATTATTTGCTACCATTACTACTCCTGTTTGATTAAATCCGGCAATCTTTTTCTGGATTACCTCAACTCCCAAAACATCCTTTATTGTTTGGCAGTCCTCATTTGTTAACCATGGAGATACAACTGCTCCTTTGTCATTGGCACAGATGATATTTCCAAGTGCATTGAATTTAGAATTTAGAACACCAACTTCAAGACCTGTCTCTTTTTTTAGAAAATCGTATTCATTTTGATATGCAGTACTTGGAAGTAAGAGACCTTTGTTGTTCATTACGGATAATGCACCAATTAATCTGGTGTTGGCCATTGATGTGTACATGTAATCAACTCCTAGATATTTTGCAAGATTTTCAGCTTTTGATTCTGCAAAACCCATTGGAACTAAAACAAAACTATCGTTTACAGTAATGTATACTCCTAGGTTTGGACCACGATACACATCATATTTGATAATATCCATATCCAACAGATTGATCGTTCAGCGTTATGAACGTAAGGAAATTATTCATACCTAGTTGATCTGAGTTCTACCTAGCTTCACCTAATTGATCTTATCTAGCTTTAAATAACAACTCAGAGAAAAGTGATTTATGCCAATAGCAGAAAATTTCCCTGAAGGCCTAAAGCCAATTGGAAAAATAAACAACGCCGATGGACAGTTCCATTTCATGTGGGGTCCAGGCAAAAAGACAAACACTGACGGTTCACAAGCTGAAGTGTTTGCAGATGCAGATGTTGTAGCAGCATATGCCGCTAGGAATGAAGAACAAGTTCCTCTTGGTGTTAGTGGTACAATGGTTGCAGTTGACTGGGACTCTTGTGTTGCAGACGGTGCATGCATTGAGGCTTGTCCTGTACAAGTTTTTCAATGGTATAGAACCGAAAAAGATATTCCAGCAAAAGATGTTGTTGGTCAAACTTTTGAAGGAACTGGTAGTTCTGTTAAAGACGAGCGAAAAGATCTAACAGACAAAGCAGATCCAATCAGAGAACATGATTGTATCTGGTGTATGGCCTGTGTATCCGTTTGTCCTCCTCAAGCAATCAAGGTTGATCAGTCAAACTTGGAAGCACATGAAAAAGCAGCTGGAACATACCAAAAAATGGAATCTGGTTCTGAGAATCCACACGCACACGATTAGATATTTTCATTTTTCATTTTCTTTATTTTTCTAAATTGGTTTGTTCCCAAATTATCGATCTGAAAACATTTAGTCGCGACTAATTTTGTTTAGCTTTAAATATTATTTGGAACTAGTTGCAACATGCCAATAGATGAGAAATTTGTCGAAAATCTAGAAGTTGTAGGAAAAACAAGCCACAGTGATGGTGAAAATAAACACTTCATTTGGGGTAAAGGCAGAACCGATGGTAATGCATTTTCAAATGCTGAAGTAAAAGCAGCATATGAAGCACGCGGTGAAGAACAAGTTCCACTTGGAATTCATGGTACAACAGTCGCAGTTGATTGGGACGATTGTACAGCACAAGGTTCATGCATGAGTGTTTGTCCTGTTCAAACTTTTCAATGGTACAGAACTGAAAAAGACATTCCAGCAGCAGATTGCTTGGATGCAACTTTTGATGGTACCGGTTTGACAGAACAAGATGAACGTCTAGATTACACAGATAAATCACAACCAATCAGAGAACATGATTGTACCCAATGTATGGCTTGCCAAGAGGCATGTCCTGAAAAGGCAATCTTGATAGAACCATCTTACTTAGAGTACCACGAAAAAGCAGACGGTAGCTATGTAAAAATGGAATCTGGCTCTGCAAATCCACACGCACACGATTAAAGAAATTTTTCTTTTTTCTTCTTTTTAATTTTTGAATTAGCTTATCCTCAACAAATTTTAATCAGTTATCTACAACAATTTTCGCAGAGGTCGCCTAGCTCGGTAGGGCGCGGGCCTTGAGAGCCTGTGTGCGCAAGCATACGGGGGTTCAAATCCCTCTCTCTGCGTTTTTACTTTTCTATCTTTGCTAGTTCTGCTAACATTGCAGATAGCTGAATCTCTGAATTTGCTCCAACTAAAATTCTGTAATCATACTTTGCAATTACCTCTAGAATATCAGCTAGTTTTTCATGCTTTGATTTGAATACTGCAGAATTGATGTATTTTAGGAAATCAGATTCTGACATTCCATAAACTTTGATTAACTCTATCATTTTTTCTCTAGCTTCTGGAACTTTGCCAGATAGTGCAATTTTTAGAACTTCATCAACATCTGAAGTTTTTGTAAGACCAGCTGAGGATTTTACATGAGCCTCTGTAATTGCTCCAAGACTTGCAGTTGCCTGTAATAGGTTAATGGCATGTCTCAAATCCCCTTCTGAATAATCATAAATTGCCTTTAGTCCCTTTTTGTCAGTCTTTACTTTCTCTTTTTTTGCAATCTCCTCTAGTCTTGCAATGACGTCTTCTTCTGGAACTGATGTAAACTTGAAGGTAGCACATCTACTTTGAATAGGATCAATAATTTTTGAAATATTATTTGCAATCAGGATAAATCGACAAATTTTAGCAGTATCTTCAATTATTCTTCTAAGTGCAGTTTGAGCATCTGCTGTCATCTCATCGGCTTCATCTAAAATTATTATTTTGAATGGTACCTCATCCATACCGGCAAATCTTGAGAATTTTTTTACTTTCTCTCTGACCATTCCAATTCCCCTCTCATCAGATGCATTTAGCTCCAGTGTGTAGTCTTTGGCATATTCACCCAAAATTTGTCTTGCAATGCACAGTGCAGTGGTTGTTTTACCAACTCCCGCAGATCCTGAAAACATCAAGTGTGGCATATCAGTTGGATCTTTGATTAGAGCTTCCAAACTTCCAATAATCTCAGTTTGATTTACAACATCGGAGAGTTTCATTGGCCGATACTTTTCTACCCACATTCCTGTTGCAGACATGAGTACCTAAGGCTCAATCCCCATTAATAAATCCGAATTGGTTATTGTATCATACCACCTATTAAAATCAAAATTATACATAATTCAAACAGCGATCAGCCTGAGATTAATTAGGATCAATTGATCTCACCAAATGGTTGACAATATTGATCGATCCGATACTTGAGGATCCAATTGAAAAAAAGTGATCTCGCATGGAAATAGACAAAATTGAAAAAGTGCATTCTATAGGATACCGCCTAAAGGATGCTAAGGTTACCCTAAAGCAAGATATCAAATTCAATGTTGCAGGAGTAAAGACCGAAGGTTCTCAAGGCGAGGTAAACAACATGCCACAATGGATTGGAAAGATTCTTGATGAAAGCAAGTTGGCAACAATGGAAACACCAGATATGATTACAGAACTAAAACAAGCACTATCAAAAGAGAAAATGGTAGGAGAATATCAAATCTCAACTCTAGAACCTCACTTTTACATTAAACTCAAAGAATCAATGAAAAATTTGAGAGGCGATGATTTTGATAAAGTTGAAAGTATTATGTTACAATTATTTAGAATGAGAAGAGGAAAGCTAGTAAAACTTGCAGATTCCATCAAGCTAAACTCAGAGTTATACAAAAAACTAACTGTTGAGGAAAGTATCTTTTACAAAACAATTTACGAGAACAGCATAGAGTTTGAAAATCAAATAAGAGGAGACCTAAATGAGCAACGTTCAGACTAGTACATTTACAGATTCTGCATTATCTGATAAGGTAAAGGACTTTCTAACTAGATTCAAGGACAAACATGGCATCTACAAGTATGTGGAGGCAATTGATGAGATGATGCCAAAGAATGCAAAGTTCATCATTGTTGATTACAATGATCTAGTTGTTGAACCAGAGATTGAGGTCATGTTTTCCTCAAATCCTGATAGAATATTTGATGCATTCTCAAGAGCAATTAAAGAAGCACTACAGACAAGATTCCCTGATTATGCGGAGAAGATCAAAGATGAAGTTAGAGTAAGAATAGTAAATTTCCCATTAGAGCGAAGCTTAAGACAAATTAATGCAGAAACCATTGGAAACATTACAAGTGTTTCAGGAATGGTAGTGAGAGCTTCTGAAGTAAAGCCTCTTGCAAAGGAACTAGTCTTTGTTTGTCCTGATGAGCATCCCACTAAAGTAATTCAACTAAAAGGAATGGATGTAAAGATTCCAGTTGTATGTGATAACCCAAATTGTAAACACCGAGACTTTGAGCTAAAACCAGAGGCAAGCAAGTTTATTGATTTTCAGATATTGAGATTACAAGAATTACCTGAAGATTTGCCACCAGGACAGTTGCCCCACTACATTGATGTTACAATTAGGCAGGATTTGGTAGATAACGCAAGACCTGGAGATAGAATTATCCTAACTGGAATTGTAAGAATTGAGCAGGAATCAGTTGCAGGTGTTCAGAGAGGACATAGTGGATTATACAGATTAAGAATTGAAGGAAATAATATTGAATTTTTGGGAGGTCGTGGAAATAAAACCGACAGAAAGATTGAGAGAGAAGAGATTTCTCCTGAAGAAGAAAAAATGATCAAGGCTTTATCTAACAGTCCTGATGTGTATCAAAGACTAATTGATTCATTTGCTCCACACATTCAAGGACAATCACTAATCAAAGAAGCCATCTTATTACTAATTGTAGGTTCGAATCAAAGATTACTTGGTGATGGAAGTAAGATTAGAGGAGACATCAACGTATTTCTAGTAGGAGATCCTGGTACTGCAAAATCTGAGATGCTAAAGTTCTGTGCAAGAATTGCCCCAAGGGGTTTGTACACTTCAGGTAGAGGTTCTACTGCTGCAGGTTTGACTGCTGCTGTAGTGAGAGATAAAACTGGAATCATGATGCTTGAAGCAGGTGCAGTTGTTCTAGGTGATCAGGGTCTTGTAAGTATAGATGAATTTGACAAGATGAAACCTGAGGATAGAAGTGCATTGCACGAAGTCATGGAACAACAGTCTGCAAGTATTGCAAAAGGTGGTATTGTTGCAACCCTTAATGCAAGAACATCAATTTTAGCTGCTGCAAACCCAATGTATGGAAAGTATGATCCTTTCAAAAATATTACAGAAAATGTTAACTTGCCAATTCCATTATTAACTAGATTTGACTTGATCTTTGTTGTACGAGATATTCCTACTAAAGAAAAAGATGAAAAGATTGCAAGGCACATCATAGAGTTACATACTCCACAAGGAACTGATAAAAAATCTGTTATCGATGTTGATTTGCTAACAAAGTATCTATCATATGCAAAACGTTCTGCACCTGACTTAACAAAAGAGGCAGAAGAGAAAATTCTTGCTTACTATCTCCAGATGAGAAATGTGGAATCCGAAGAGATGATTACAGTAACTCCTAGACAATTAGAAGGAATAATCAGACTCTCTACTGCAAGGGCAAGATTACTAATGAAAGACAAGGTAGAAGAGGAAGATGCTGAGCGTGCAATATTCCTCATTCAAAGCATGCTTCAGGATGCTGGAGTTGATGTCAATACTGGTAAAGTAGACCTTGGAGTATTACAAGGAAAGCCAAGAAGTGAGGTATCAAAGATGCAGTTATTCATGGATGTGCTAAAAGGATTAGAAGGTGACAACAAGATTCCGGTGGAAGAGAAAACATTTGTCAGAGAACTAGAAAAGAGTGAGAAATTCACTGAGGAAGAAGCAAGAAACTACATCAGAAGAATGCTCAGAGAAGCATCTATTTATGAATCAAAACCCGGTCATTATAACCGAGTATGAAAATAGAGAAACTAGAACTTCCAGATCCTGCAATTGAATTTTTAAAATCACAAGGTTATGAAAAATTATACCCTCCACAAGCTGACAGTGTAAAAGCAGGATTACTTGATGGAAAAAGCATTCTAGTTTCAGCTCCTACTGCAAGTGGCAAAACCCTGATTGCGATGCTTGCAATAATGAGTTATCTCTCAACGAACAATGGTAAAGTAATCTATCTTAGTCCATTACGAGCACTAGCTGCTGAAAAGTTCTCAGAGTTTAAAAAATTAGAAAAAGTTGCTATGGGAAAAAAGATCAAAGTTAGTATATCTACTGGGGATTTTGAAAATATTGAAAAGAATCTAGAGAAAAGTGATGTCTTGATTTTAACTAATGAAAAAATGGATTCTATAATTCGACATGGTGCAGAATGGGTAGATGAAATTGGACTAGTCATTGCAGATGAAGTTCACTTGATTGGAGATGAAAGTCGTGGTCCAACACTTGAGATGATTTTAACACAACTAAAGTTACTTGAATCAAAACCCCAAATCGTGAGTCTTAGTGCAACAATTACAAATTCAGATGAAATTGCAGATTGGCTAGATTGTACACTTGTAAAAAATGACTGGAGACCTGTTCCACTTACTGAAGGTGTATGTGATGCAGGCGAGGTCACAATGAATAACGGAAAAAACTTTGAAGTCGAGCGTAGTTTACGTGGAACACCTATTGATTTAGGCGTGCAATCAGTAAAGGAAGGCGGTCAATCACTAGTATTTGCAGAAACTAGAACACGTTCTAAATCCCTTGCAACAAAAGCAGCAGATGTGATATCTCAGATTTTAGAAAAAAAAGAACTAACACAACTAGAAAAGACTTCAAAGAAGATTTTATCTGAAAACGAACACACAGAACTAGTCAAAACATTGGCAATTCTTGTCAAAAAAGGAGTCGCATTTCATCATGCAGGACTAAACCAAAACTGTAGAGAGACAATAGAGACTGAATTTCGTAAAGGAACTATCAAATTATTATCGTCAACTCCAACTCTAGCTGCTGGAGTAAATCTTCCTGCAAGAAGAGTTGTAATATCTAACATTAATCGATACAATACAAAGATTGGGGCAAACAGACCAATTAGTATTCTAGAATACAAGCAACTTTGTGGAAGAGCAGGACGTCCACAGTATGACACGTATGGTGAATCAATTATTGTTGGAAATGGAAACACAGAGGATCTAATTGAATACTACATTAACGGAGAACCAGAACCAATTGTATCAAAAATTACTGAAGACAAATCACTTCGAACACATATTCTTAGTGTTGTAGTTACACATCCAGGAATCAAAAAAGAAGAGATACTTGAATTCTTTTTACAGACACTTGGTGGATTACAATCACGAAAACCAACACTAAAGTTTGCAATAGATATTTCATTGCGTTTTCTTTCAAGTCAGTATCTAATTATCAAAAAAGGTGAAAGATATGCTGCAACTGAATTTGGAAAAAAGACATCAATGTTGTACATTGATCCACTAACTGCAACATATTTTAGAGATGCAATTGAAAATGTATCCGAAGATAGAACACACACTTTTGGTTACTTACATCTGATCTCAAATTGCGAAGAATTTTTCCCAAAGTTTGGACTCCGAAACAAGGATTATGAGGCAGCTAGTCTGATGATTGAAAATCATAAATCAGAATTACTTGAACCAATTTCAGAGTATGACTGTTCGCGTAGTCTACTGGCACTTCAGGCCTGGATTACAGAATCCTCTGAACTTGTACTTTCTGACAGTCTCGGTATTGAGTCTGGAGACATGCACAGAATGGTAGAGAATGCAAATTGGCTCTGCTACTGCCTAAGGGAGATTTCAAAGCATGTCGATAGAGCAGATTTACTTGAGGAACTAGATGATTTGGGCAGAAGAGTGGTTTACGGAATCCGAGAGGAACTCTTGGATCTAGTCCGTGTCAAAGGAATCGGTAGGGTTCGTGCAAGAATTCTCTACAAAAACAAAATAAAGAATCTTGATGACTTGGCTAAGATTCCAGTAAATAAATTAGCAGAAATAGATAAAATTGGTTCAACCCTTGCAGATAACATAAAGTCCGAATTACGAAAGGTAAGATATTGATTGATTTACTAATTCCCGCAGTGGTATCATGCATTATTGCATTTTTTCTAGTCTTTGCGATGACTCCACCTCTCATCAAATTTCTTGAGAAAAGAAATCTTGCAGTAAAAGACATGAACAAAAAAGAAGATGTGATGGTTGTAAGACCTGGAGGACCTGCACTAATTGCAGGGATAATTGCATCCGAACTTGTACTATATGGTTTCTTACAGCTAAATGAAATTCTTGCATTACTAATTACGACTACTGCTGCATTTGCAATCGGATATGTAGATGACAGAAAAGTAATGGGAGGATGGTTCAAGCCTGTAGCACTAGCAGTTGCTGCAATCCCAATAATTGCATTTGGTGCATATGATTCAGATTTGGCATTTCCGTTATTTGGAACTGTACAAATTCCTGCACTATATCTTGCATTGATAATTTTTATGATTCCCATTACAGGAAACACAATTAATTCAATCGATGTTCTAAATGGAGTTGCCAGTGGCTTTATGGTGATTGCAAGTTTCTCGTTGTCTATCTGTTTGTTTATTATACAAAACTATGAAATTGCAATTGTCAGTCTCCCCTTGGGATTTGTTTCTTTGGCGTTTTACAAATATCACAAGATTCCAAGTAAAATTTTTCCTGGTGATTCTGGAGCACTAACTCTTGGTGCAATGTATGGCTCTATTGCAATTATAGGTGGAGTTGAGATTATTGCAGCCGTTGCA
>JBFIEJ010000015.1:0-22637 GCA_041603475.1 Candidatus Nitrosopumilus sp.
ACCCATATGTTTTCTTTTTCTGGTTGAATTTTTTCTAATTGGTTTATCTTATCTCGAATAGTTTTTAGATCAGATGATTTTGGTATACAAATCAATAATGTCTTTTTTGCATCTTTTTCAAGCGTTTTCATATCTGGAATTACAATATCTAGTTCAATCCCTTGAAAATCTATCTTTCTCTGACTAGTAATCAGAGCATTTGTAAGTAAATAATGTAGTATTCCCGTTGCCATCACTCCTATTGATTCATCTCTGGTACCTGTGGATGCAATTTTTTCATAACAATTTTTTGTTATTTCATTAATTATTTCATCAAATTTTTTTTCTACTAATAATTTTGGAATGGTTGCAGAATTTTTTATATAATCAAATAGATAGTCTTTTACCTGATTTGTTTCTTCTTCTACCATTATTCGTTAAAGACATAACGTCTTTCGCCTCTAGTTTCAGTTTCTGTATTTACATTAACTAACACAAATTCTTTTTTTGAATTTAGCATTGATTCCTCAGGAGAAAGCTTGTTTTCGTGTAGTTCCTCATATTCATCCCAGGTCAATTTCTTTCTCTCGCCTATCTCCATCTCTAAATTCATATTTTTGACCATCTCTTTGTATTCTGGCTGAATAACACCGCTGAAAACCATTGCACTACTACCACTACCATATGATCCAAATCCCACTCTCTTTCCTTCTAATTCTATTCCTTTTTGATATTCAAATTCTAAACTACTCCTAAAACCAAGGTATAATGATGCAGTGTATAGATTTCCTATCATACTAGATGCAATAAGTGAACTTGCAAGTTTTGATTCGTAAACTTCTTGATATTCTCGGGTTTGTGTAAAACGTTTTGTGAATTCATGGTCTTTTGCCATAAATTCTTCATCACTCAACACTGATTCAATAGTTCCACGTGGATCTTTTGGTATTGGTTCTTCTATTCCAATATCTTTCAAAATTCTTTTCCATCTTGGGAGTTGACGCCACTCATGACGTACAAGATATGCCAATGCTTTCTTTCCCATGTTACTATAAGGTAGATGCATATTGATGTAATCCATATGATCCAAAATTGTCTCTCCAGGTTCTATTTTGATCAATCCTGATGATACTACTTTTTTCTTATATGCTTCTAATGCTTTTCTTACTTGGATCATGTAAAGTAAATTGGAATATTGTCCATGAACAATGGGCGTCTCTTTTCCAAATGGTCTGTAAAAATCATATTCATCTTTAATTGATGTGGATGTAACTTTAGGATCAAAAGCCAATAATCTAGGATTATCATTTAGTAACATTACGACTGCTCCTGCACCTTGGGTCATTTCACCACTAGAACCCATGTCGTATTTTGCAATGTCTGATACTACTACTAATGCATGCTTTCCTTCTGCCTCTCCTGCTCTAATCCAATTGGTGTTGTCATATAGGGCATAAGAGCCACTGACACAAGCAAATTTTGTTTCTACGCCACCACAATGCTCAAATGCTCCTTGACCATAAACTTGTTCTAACATTCCAATGACATAGGAATTCATTGCCTTTGATTCATCAAAAGCAGATTCTGTTGAAACGTATAGTCTTCCAATATCCTCAGGAGAAAGTTTGTTTCTTTGCATAATTCTCAAACATGCGTTTGCAGCTAAACATGCAGGGTCTTGATTGGCATCTACGATTGCCATTTGTGACACTCCTAATCCTTTTTGTAATTTTATTGGATCAAGCCCTCTTGCTGCTGCAAAATCAGCTGCATCAATATACAATCTAGGAATGTAAATTGCAATATCGTCAATTCCTGCTGCCATAAGCTTGGCTCCGATAATTGACTAATAAGGTTATTGTGTAAATTCTAACTTACTAGGAAGGGAATTTTGGTAAATTTTTTTATTTTTATTATATTTTGATCGCAAATCTATTTTTTTAATTCTTCTTCAAAAATATTTTCAAATACTTCCAAAGGCTGTGCTCCAAATATTCTGGTGGTCTTTCCATCTGGACCAATTACAAAAAATGCCGGAGTTCCAGTTAGCTCTAAAGATTTAGCATCTTCATTACTTGCCAAAATTGTTTTTGAATGGATTCCATTTATCATGCATTCAGACCACTGATCTACATCTAATCCAATTTCTTGTGCAAATCTCAAGAGATTATCTGATGAAGCCCAACCATTGTTTTCACCAGTCCAATTAGTGTATAAAATATCGTGATATTCCCAAAACATTCCTTGATCATTTGCACAATGTGCTCCATGTGAGGCATTTACTGAGTCAGGACCAATAATGTTGTAATCTTTGAAAATCATCTTAACTTTTCCAGTTTCTACATAATTCTTTAACAAAGTTTCTTCAGTGGTATGAAAGAAAACATTACAAAAATGACACTGGTAATCCCCAAATTCTACTAATGTGATTGGTGCATTTGAATCTCCTAAAATAGGTGAACCATTATTGAAAAATGTCTCTGTTGTAATTTTTGGAGGACCTGATACCTGAATTTGCGGTGTTGGTGCCATTACAAGTTCAGATTCATTTGAAATTCCTTGAAATCCTAAAAATATTGACACAATCACAATTGATGCAATTCCTGCCCCTATACCTAATGAAGGTCCATGAATCAATAAAACTGTGAATTTTTTAGCACATTTAGTCTTTATTGATCTTGGAAAAATGAATATCTCTCCTGAAAAATAGTTTATACTTTAATAAACAATTTTTATAATCATACTTGAATATGCTAAATGAAAATATTTGCTGTTTGCTGAACATTATTACAAGATATGAGGTTGCGTAATTATTGACTTTCAAAGAAGATGTTTTAATTATTGAAGATAGTCCTGCAATTACAATTCTTTTAAAAAATTATCTTGAAAAATTAGGATACGAAAACATACATACATGTGATTCTGGTAGTGCTGCAATTCAAACTTTCAAAGAATTAGCTGAACAGAAAAAACAACCAATAGTGTTATTAGATTTTATGGTTCCAGACATGGATGCACGTTCAATTTTCACTCAAATCTTAGCAATTCAACCTAACGCAAGAGTAATTTTACAAACTGCCACAGAAAAAACAGAAGAAGGTGTTAAAGAACTAATTCGTCTTGGCATTTATCAATACCTTGAAAAGCCAATTCGATATGAAAATCTTAAAGCCGTAATGGATACTATAGAAACAGAACAATCGTTTTTTGAGAACAAAGAGTCTCCACAAGGAAAAGAAGCTGAACAACTAAAAATGATCCAAGAAGGTCTACAAGATGCTCTAAAACATATAAATTTTTTAATTAAATCTCACAGTCAAATTACTTTGGAGATGATTGAACAAAATTTGGGTCATCCGGATGCTCGTGTTCAAACATATTTACAAAAATTAAAGGATGAAGGAAAAATTTCTGACATTGGTTTAAAAAAAGAAATTGCTTGTAATCAATGTGGTTCAGTAAAGACTACTCAGACATTTTTTTGTCCTTCTTGTAAAGCATCAAATTTCAAATCTGCCAAATTAATTGAACATTATGATTGTGGAAATATATCTGAAGAAAATACCTATGTTGATGATTTATGCCCTAATTGTAAAAAAGAGATCAAAGCTTTAGGCGTTGATTATAGAGTTATGAAAAATCACTACATCTGTAATCAGTGTAAAGACTTTTTCTCAGAACTGTTCTCGGAATTTATGTGCCTGAAATGTGAAAATCGATTTGATCTTGAAAGTGCTCAATGGAAAACCAGTCAAAATTACAAAGTTATCAATATGTAATAATTCCATTTTTTACTAAAAATTCTATTCCTTGAACAAATGTTTTATCATCAATTTGTCCAGTAGACCACCATCCAGCATTATTTTTAATCCATTCTGGTATTGTTTGCTCACTTGGTGAGGTCTGAGACTTTTCATCGACTACAATAATTCCATTTTTTACTAAAAATTCTATTCCTTGAACAAATGTTTTATCATCAATTTGTCCAGTAGACCACCATCCAGCATTATTTTTAATCCATTCTGGAACTAGAACGACAACATTTGAGTTTATTTTTCCAATAGGTACAATTTTGTATCCTTTCTCTTTTAGTTCTGTGATTAACTTTACCAATTCTTTAATTTGTTTATCGTTTACTGAATTTGTATAGCTAGAATTTACTACTGTTGAAAATTCTTGAGGTTGAATCGATACAACTGCAAATCCATAATTTATTATTCCTTGAATAGATTGTTCTATAACTTGTTGACTTGATAAACCTTCAAAGACATTAGTCTCTGGATTAAATTTTCCAGTTGATGTTGTTTGAGGGAATCTGTATATTTTTTCTCCTTTTAATTTCAATGATAGTGATTCTTCATTAACAAGACTTGCACTGATGTGTGTGATTTTATTTTCATCTAAAATATCCAAAGTGTCTGAATTGTATTTATTGTCTGGTGGGATGAACACATGAGATCTTACATTAGTTATTGACTCTATAAGATCAATTGATTTTTTTAGATTATCTTTTTGTTCTAACTTGTCATAATTTGTAAAAGGTGTTAGTCCAATCCCTTTAGTTGCCACTTCCAAATATTTGCCTGATTTGCCCACATTTTGTTTTACAAAATCAGTAATTTTTTTATCACTGCCAAACGCATTTGCAATAATTCCTACTGTTAAAGGAGTTTTATTTTCTATGAATGTCTCCATAATTTTGATCTGCACATCATTTAACCAAAAATCTTGAATTCCATCTAGTCTAAATGCCACACAATTACAAGAATCAATTGGTTCATTTTCATCTATATTAGTGGGATTTGTATTGTCATCGGATGGCTTAATCTTACTGGTTTTTACTATGGATGTGCTCATTTTTGATATGTCATCAAGTAATAACCCTAAATTCGATAATGCTATTTTATTTGGACTGCCATAATTCCCATCTTTGCTTATTGAGAATTCTTGGGGATGAATCATGATTATTGCATATCCACGTTGAGAAACACTCTGATTGATTTTTTCTTTAAGACTATCTTTATCATTCATAACCCACTGTGTTTTATCTAACAATCTTCCAGTTTCAGTAGTTGCTGGAACGTTGAAAAAATTTCCATCAATATTTGTTTGACTGTTATCTTTGATGTGAGAAATTAAGTGTGTGAAATTATTTTCTTTTAAAATTTTAATTGTATTTTCATCATACAGATTTTGTGGAGGGATGAAAACTGATGGGGTTACTCCATAAACATCAAAAATTTTCTTATTTGTATCAATTATGTACTTTTTTTGGGTTTTGTAATCTATATTAGTTAAAACTTGATTGTCCCAACTATGATTTGCAATCTCTATGTTCTCTTTTACTAAATGATCTTTTATCACTGTAGTTAACGTATTATCATGACCTGTAACATTACCTATAATGCCAATGGTTAATGGAATTTTTTTCTCTGCAAACAATTTAATTAGTTCTATTTGTGTTTCTGCTAACCAATAGTCTTGAACATCATCTAATCTAAAAGAAATACAATTGCATGAAAGGAATGGTTGTTCTTGATTTAAGAAATCCTCCATGTTTTTATAAATATTAAATTTGTTCACATCTCCAATAACATGAATATTACTTTGAGGCCAGAAAATATCATCTAGTTCATTATTTGATGTAATTTTTACAGTGTATGTTCCAGATTTAAGACTTGAGAATTGAGCGTCGCCTCTAAAATTTACTTTTGATGATGCAACTTTATTGCCAAATAAATCCGTTAATGTAACTTTATAGTCTCCATCATTTGAGGATATTTTTTTATTTCCTGCATATAGATTGATTACAATTAATTCTTGAACAACTTCTGGAATATTTGTTGTAATCTTTTGATCAATTGCAATTCCAGGTTGTAATTTTATTGGATAGTACGATGTGAGGAAAATTTCTCCTAGATAGATATCTGCAATATAGTGATTTTCAGGTTTTACAGTAGATTGAATCCAATAACGTACTGTCTCTCCTTGATCATTTGTTTTACCTTTTTTCCATTCAATGTTATCTTGAGATTTCAAAATAACTGTGGCATCATGAATTGGGTTTCCGTTTTTATAATAAACTCCAATTTGTAACCCCCCAGATAATGGAATGTTTATGTTTAATTTTTCAGGGTTGTTGTTTAGTTGAACATATCCTACATCAGCATACATTCCATTAGCATAAACCTCAATTTTATAGCGATGGTTTTCAGGAACTGTAATAAAATCAGGATTACTTACCAGTGTTTTTTCAAGTAAGGGTGTTTTTTCAAAATCCTGATAAACAACTAACTTCATTCCATTGTAATCGGCCCTATCTCCATTGGTGTATTTTATTTCAACTTCAATTTTTTCTAGTTCTTCAGCATATGCATTTTCTATAGATATGAAAACACTAAGAAATATCATCGCAAAGCAAAGAACATGTATGTTTCTTAATTTCAAATTATACTCCAATTCTTTTAGCACTTGTCCAGGTAGCTCTTTTGTTTTGAATTTGTTCTATAATTGCTTTTAGTAGTAATGCATCTACAATTTGTTTAAATCCAAATACTAGGAATCCTGCATACCACAACAATTTAGGGTCTTCATCATCTATTCTTATGGCAAGAGCAGACATTAGATAGTGAACAACGGTGAAAATCAATGATATTTGAAGAACATACCACCCATCACCCAAAATTACTCCTAAAATTGCATTAGCTGAAGCAGTGAATCCAATAATTGGAGTTATCACCATTCCCAAAAACAGGTATGGTAATGATAGTCTTTGTAGATATCCATATCTTGGATTTGTCAGTGCATCTGAATGTCTCTTTAAAACTTGAATATTTCCACGGTACCACCTCTTTCTTTGAGCAAAGAAATCTTTGAAGGTATTTGGTGCTTCAGTATATGCCGTAGCTTTTGAACTTCCTTGAGTAATCAATCCTGCTTTTAGTAATTTGATTGTTTGATCAAAGTCTTCTACAATTGTCTCTTTACCATATGCTCCAGATTCAGTAAGTAGTGATTTCTTAAAAGCTCCAAGTGCCCCTGGAACTATAGTGATTGAACCAAAGACATCAAATGCTCTTCGAACAATCTGAATACCTGTTATGTATTCTAAAGCTTGACATTTTGTAATCCAATTCATTCTATTTCTTACTTTAATATTACCGGCTACTGCAGCCACATTTTTATCAACTTCGAAACCCTTGACAATTTCTTTTAATGAATGTCTTCCAATTATTGTGTCTGCATCAACTATTACTATGATTTCACCAGTTGCATAAACTAATGCATAGTTTAGTGCAGATGCCTTCCCACCATTTTCTTTATGGAGTACTTTGATCTGATTTCTATATTGGTTTGCAATATCAAACGTTCTATCAGTACTTCCATCATCTACAAAAATAATTTCTTTTTTTGGATATTTTGTTTCAAGTAAACCTTCTATAGTATTTTGAATAACTTTCTCTTCATTATATGCAGGAATTATAACAGAAATTTTTGGATATGATTTAACATTTTCTTGTATGTCTTCTCTATACTTGCTTAGTACAGCCATTGGTACAAACAACATTGTTGACCAAAAAGAAATTGTCATCGCCCATAGGAGAATTATTCTTACAGGAGACTCTAGTAATGTATAACCCTCATATGCAATTAATCCTCCGATTAAAAATGGGGACCCAAGTAAAAATATTAAAAATACTGATGGTGCTCTTTTTCCTTTAACATTTTTTGAAAATAATTTATTTGTTGATCCTAATAGATGATACACTGTAATTGCACCTCCCAAACCCATAGCAATCATGCTGATGGGTCCCAAAATAAAAAAAACTGATACAATCAAAAAAACAAAAATTGTGCCTGTTAATATGAATTGAACTGGATCCTTTCCATTTTTCTTTTTCTTTCTTCTTTCAAACTTTTCAATTTTTTCTAATTCAGGATTGTCAGCGTAGTGAATTTCTGGAAAGCAATTTGCATGAAACCATTTATCTTTATGCCTCAATGATTTGTCTTTTAATTCTATTACTTTCTTGCATGTACTGCATTGTGTTAAATCAGTATTTTGTAGAAATGATTTGTCCTTTAATTTATTTGTTGAAAAATCTGTATTTGTAGTTATTGCAGATATTTTTAATCCCAATAGTCTTTCCAGATATTTTTTATCAGAATCAAAAATTACATTATTTTCTTTAATTCTTTTCAACAGATAGTTATTTCTACCCTCATCACCTTTTCCAATCTGAATTATCTCAGTTAGTTTAGAAATCAAGAAATTTTTGTCCAATTCTACTGCTTCTTTAGATTGTGTTTTCATTATATGTAAGACCGTCATGAATTTTTTCCTTATGGTCTATTTTTTTGAGCAAAATTTCTATCACTAATCTAAATAAATGGGCCTAACTCACATGAAATATGAAGAATGTTTTTGTTAATGGTTATGGCTCTATTGGAAGCAGAATTACTTCATTTCTCAAAGATGATCCTGAAATCAGAATAATAGGAGTAGGTAAATACTCTCCTGATAATAAAGTTGAAACAGCGATATCTAGAGGATTGGATGTTTATGTTCCAGAAAGAAAACAGGAAGAGTTCTCAAATTATAAAATTTCCGGAACTATTGAAGACGCTTTAGAAAAATCTGATCTCGTAATAGATGCATCTCCTGGAGGATTAGGTTATAAAAATAAAAAAAATCTCTATGAGCCAAAAAACATTCTTGCAATATATCAAGGAGGAGAATCAGTCATAGGCCCTGAAGCCGTTTCTGATTTATTATTTAATTCTAGAGTCAACTATGACTTGGCATTAAACAAAAAGCATGTTATGCAAGGCAGTTGTAATGTAACTGGCATGGGTAGAATCTTAGAGCCATTACGTACAAAATTTTCTGATAAAATAATTCGATATGATGTAACTCTAGTAAGAAGATGGGCAGATATTGAACAAACTGAGAAAAAAGTCACAGATACAATAGAGATGACAGAAAAACCTCATCACGGTGATGATGTTAAAACATATTTTGGAAAAGATTCCCCCTTGTTTGTCAGAGCAATAAAAGTGCCAACAAGACAGATGCACTTACACATTATGGATATCAGATTCAAAGATCTAGCCCCAAAACCTTCAGAAATACATGAAATTTTTTCAAATGAATTTGGCGTAGCTTTACTTTGGAGTGCAAAGGGAACAAAAGATGTAAGAGATTATGCTCAAAAAATGGGCTTTAATTTCACTGATACCAATATGATACACATTCATGCAAACATGACTGCATCAATTGGAGACACTGTTCAAATGATGTATTCTGATGATCAAACAGGAATTGTAATTCCAGAAAACCACATGTTAATGCAAGCAATGCTTTTTGGAAGATCTTACAAAGATGCTTTTTCACATACAGAATCAATATTTCATATGCAGGAAAAAAAGCAAAAATTACAAGAATATTTTAAAAAATAATTTATTTTCTAATTTTTTCAATTCTAATTTCGGTAGGAACATTTTTAGCAACTTTCTCTACTATGATTCTAAGTTTATCAATTTCTAATTTGTCTCCAGCTTGTGGAATATCGTGGAGTTTTTCATGTAGGAGACCATTAAGAGTTCCATAATCATCGCCTCCTTGAAGATTTGACTTGAAAATTTCATTTATTTTGTCTAACTCTATTTCTCCATTTGTAATAATGGTGTCTCTATCAATTGAATGATATTCTGATTTTGATGCTACATCAGTTTCATCTTCAATGTCTCCAATGATTTCTTCAATTAAATCTTCTAAAGTAACTAAACCTTCAACTCCGCCGTGTTCATCTATCACTATTGCCATGTGTGTTTTTCTTCCTTTCATCTCTTTTAGTAATGAACTGACCATTTTTTCTTGAGATACGAATACTGGGTCTCTTGATATTTCTCCTAAGGTTTTCATTTTGTTATCGTCTCCTTCCATCTCTCGTAGAATATCTCTTACATGAACAAATCCAACAATGTCATCCTTTGTTTCTCCATAAACTGGAATTCTAGAGTGAGCATTTTGATTAATTATTGGAAGTGCCTCAAATAACAACATCTTTGCAGGTAAAGTTGCCATTTTTACCCTTGGCGTCATCACTACTCGAACTACTGTATCGTCAAACTCCAATGCTTTATGTACCAAATCACGTTCATGTGATTCTAAAGCTTCATCTCTATGTCCTTGATCAATAATACCCTTAATTTCATTTTCAGTTAATGCCGGTGGATGATAATCACTTCCAGTTAGTTTGATCATTACACGAGTAATTCTTTCTAAAATCCATACTATCGGATACATTGCATAACTAAACAACATGAGAATACCGCTAGAACGAAGTGCAACTTTAGTTGCATTGGCATTACAATATGTTTTTGGCGTTACTTCCCCAAAAATAATTATCAAAAAGGTCATAATTCCTATTGCAATACCTAATCCGCTATCTCCAAAAATCTTAATTGCTACAACGGTAGCCAAAGCAGATGATCCTATGTTTACTAAGTTATTACCAAGATTAACTGCAGACATCATCCATCCTGGATTTGAT
The DNA here is from genome assembly GCA_041603475.1 of Candidatus Nitrosopumilus sp. Lineage (GTDB taxonomy): Archaea > Thermoproteota > Nitrososphaeria > Nitrososphaerales > Nitrosopumilaceae > Nitrosopumilus. The sequence goes on from JBFIEJ010000015.1 coordinate 10,536, forward strand.
TTTAATTTTTGAAGTGCTTTTGCACCACGTCGTTTCTCTTTAACTAATTGTTCTACCGTAGCCTGTGTAGTACCAACTAGAGATACTTCTAATCCACTAAAAAATCCAGATAGTCCAATTAAGCCAGCTAGTGCAGCAAGCTCTACCCAGAGTTCTACCATGGACCTCTCCAGAAAATCAAATCGGAATAACTACCTATGTTATTCATTTTAGTTATAATACACCATCTTTTGGTTATTATTTTTTTGTAAAACTTGGATTTAACTCTTGGCATAATGAATAAAATGAAAGTAAGGCTTTGAAATTGAGGCTAATTTTTAGGAGGTTTTGCAAATTTATTTTGAGGGTTGTTGTGGTAATCTACTGGTAACATGGCATCTTTTTGTCTTCCTGTAAGGATGCCAACTATGACATCATCTTTTTTCATTATTCCTTGACTCATTAATTTTTTAACTCCAACTACTGATGCACCAGATGCCATTTCACAATCAAATCCATTCAGACCTACAACGGACATGGCATCAAGCATTTCAGTGTCTGAAACTGTTGTTGCAACACCATTAGTAAATTCTAAAGCACGTAATCCTTTCAAAATATTTGCAGGTCTTCCAATCTGAATAGCTGTTGCTTTAGTTTTTGGTCGTAATCCTTCTTTATCTAAATGATCATAATATCTAGAAATTAATTCAACATTGGGCTTTCCTTTATTCCATCTTAATTCTTCTCCTTCAAATTTACCATTATACAAATCAGATAAAGTACTTGCACCTTCAGAATTAATTACTGCGATTCTTGGAATTTTTTTAATCCACCCCCACTCATATAATTCCATGAGAGCTTTTCCACAACTTGATGTATTTCCTAATGCGCCCCCAGGATAAACAATCCAATCTGGGACTTCCCAGTTAAGATATTCTAATGCTCTAAACGGAATTGTTTTTTGTCCTTCGATTCTAAATGGATTTACAGAATTAACTGTATATCCTTCATGATTTTGTGCATCATCTAATGATTGTTTTAATGCATCATCAAAATTTCCATCAACTTCTAAAATCTGTGCCCCAAATTGGTATGCCTGACTAAGCTTTCCTGGTGCTATTTGTCCCGCAGGAATATAGACATCACAGTTTATCCCTTCGTTTGCTGCAAACATTCCTGCCGATGCAGATGTATTTCCAGTTGATGCACAAACAATTTTTTTGGCACCTACCAATTTTGCATGAGTGACGGCTGTTGCCATCCCATTATCTTTAAACGATCCACTAGGATTGTAACCTTCTGGCTGCAACCATAAATTCTCTTTAGATATTCCAATAAAATCTGCAACTTTTGACATTTGGTATGGTTTTGATTGTCTTCCTTCTGCACCATCAAGAGATACAAGATATTTTGAGCATTCTTCAAGATTTTCTGTATCTATTTGACAAAAATTTAGTAATTCTCTAAATCGCCAAACACCACTTTCATTAAAAATACTCCCTTGAGGATTCCTTCGTTGGTAAAATACTTCTTTGAGTTCATTTGATGGTTTATTCTTATATTTTACATCTAAAAGATGTCCTTTCTCACATTGAACATTGGTACTAGTTATTGGATATTCTAAAGCACAATTAGGGTCAATACATTTGAGATAGGCATCGCCTTGCATTGTCATTACAGATATTTGGTGATAATTTAAAGCAAATGTGTAAATTTTACACCGGCGTAGCTATTTTTCCTAAACTTTAGATTGGATTAAAGTTAAAAATTATTGTGGTCACATACCCTGAACATCTTAAAAGCATCTTAGAAAAAATTCTGATCTCTTATAATATTCTAAAAGAGATTAAAGATAAACCTGGAGATATTGAAGTAATTATGAGGGAATTATTAAAAATCAATGGTTTTGTTAAAGTAATTTTAAACAATATTGAAGAAGAAAAGATTCAATCATCTGATTTCAAACCATTAAAATCAAAATTAAAGCACTATTTGGAAAACTATTATTTTGAACAAGAAATTGAAACAATGTCTACGTTGTATGAAAATGATGTCAACAGAATAAAAAATATGAGACTAAAAATTTTAGAATCTTTAGAGGATAAAAAAATGATAGATAGTGTAGGTGAATTATTCACAAAATTATGACTAGTGAGAAAAAATGCGTTCTATGTGGTTGTAAAGACCATAAAATTTTTGGTTGCTCTCGACATTTATCAAAGAAATGTGGCTGTTATAATTCAGAGTGAGAAAATATGATGACTATTTTCTTTTAGGCCCAGATCGTTCATGGAAATTTAAGCAACATTTGCATTCTTTTTCTCGACATTCAGATTCATTATGGTGTCCACAAATTCCACATTCGCAACTTGACATGTAATTAGTTATACCATTTAGAATATAATGTATGCCCCAATTTTTTCTGAGTTTGAGGTCAAATGAGATTATTTTTTAGATTTACCTTTTTTTGAAGGCTTGTCTTTTCCCTCTAATTCTTTTTCAATTTCCTGGGCTTTACTCTCAACAGCTTTTATAATTTCTTGAATTAATCCATCTAGATCACTGTCTTCTGCAGCTGGTTCTACCGTAGAGGCAATTTCATTAATGGTACTTGAAATTTCTGCACTAACATCATCAAAACTTTCAGGATCTTCATATGCTGCATTATACAGATTTTTTAAATTATTTACATGACCAATTACTTGTTCAGTTAATACAATTCTATAATCAGTTCCATTAACTTCAAACTCTTTTGAACTCATACAAGCTTTTCAATTTCTTTTGTTTATAATGTTTTTCAGAGAAAAGGTAGATCAATGTGTGATTTTTTATTAAAACACAATGTAATCTAATGCTGAGGCATCACTGATTAGTCTAGTATGTTTTGAACCTACAACAAAGCCGTTTTTAATATCACTTGCTGGAATCCACCTATTAGTAGAACTATAGTGTCTTTTTTCAGCCAATTCTCTTTCTATAGACTCAATATCAAATTCCCCTTCTTCTACTTGTTGTGTAGTAAGATGCTTAATTGTAACAAGTATCTTTGTTACTTTTACACGATCTCCAAATTTCCATTTTGATGGTGGTGTTTCATCTGAAACCTCCAATACCTTGATTTTCATCTGCTTATTACCAAAAGCATCATGACTAATCAAAATTTTTTCATCAGTGAATTCCTCAAAACTTATTCTGGAATTAACTTCCGCATCCGAAACTGTTTCTAATAATGACTCAGTTTCTACATCATTTGATGAAATCTCGATATTATCTTTTGACAACAACTATCTCATCATCTTATCCTTAAAAAACGATATGAAAATTTTGCCTAGTTGGGCACTAGTCTGTGTTTATTCTTAAAAGGCATTGCATATTCATCTAGAAGTAATTCCTTCCTACCATTAGTGGTTTTAGCATAAAATTTACCCTCATATGTGCAGACACAATCCGTAATTTCTAAAGCAGGATCCCATATTTTATAATATTCTCTCAATTCTCGCGATTCATATTTTCCCAAACCTATTCTTTTTTTTGAAAGAAATTTGAATGCTAAAAGAACATTCCTTTTTTTATAAATCTCAAATGTCTTTATCCATTCAAGGCACCGTTCAATCTGATCTGCCGGAACTGGGAGTGATGAACTTGTTCCAGATTTTGCCTCAATGGTAAAAATAATGCCCTCTTCATTGTTTACAGCTAAAACATCTGGTAATGCAATACTTGGAGAGCCTAGCCTAAATGCCTTCCATCTTGATACACTGTTGAATCGTTTTACAAGTGTGTCTTCCCATTGATATCCTCTCTGACGTCTAGTTTTAGCAGCTTTTCGATTATTTACTTGAGATTTCTTTGAAATATTCTGTTTTGAAATTATTAGTGAAATATTTTTGGATTTCATTTTAATTCTTAGCTATTTTTAATCTATAGAAAGGTAGGTAATTACATAATAACTCAATAAAATATTGCATATAGGTCATTTTCAAATGATTGTAATGTATTTGAGAATTTTTAACTAAAACAATTCATTAGATATAGAATTTTGGAATTCCTAAAATAGAGTTTCAGCATGATGACAACATGGATATAATAATTGAGCAATTACTGGGTCAAAGAGATTATTATTTGAATACCCTTAAACATTTTTCTTTTCAAATGATGCTAGACCCATCTGAGGAAGAGATGAATAATATTGAAAAACTACAATTAGATACTATTGAACAATTAAAAAAAGTTGAACAAGAGATTGCCTTTTTAACAAAAATTGATCCTGATTCACAATGAGTTTATCAAACCCTAAAATTAAATGAAATTATGTTTGATGAATTAATTAAAAATTTGATAAAGATAAAAAGAATATTTTCTCAAAATTATTCTGGAAATGCCCACATTCAAGAAATAATTCCAACATCCATTTCAACTCAATTTAACATGAATGAAAATCATCTTAACCAATTACATTCTTTTTTAACAAAAAATCCAATATACTATAATTCCTATGAGCAAGATATTGAAGGAGTTAATTGTACCGTTTATGAAGGAGACATTAACGAATACTGGTTAAACAGTATCAAACATGGTTCAAGTTGTCAACCTTTCTATCCAACATGGATGTTATCTGCATATGTCATTTCAATGATTTCAAAACAATTGGGGTTTGAATCTATGGTAGATATTGGATCAGGGGATGGGAGAATTGCTTTTTCTGGAAAAATACTTGGCTTGGATACACATAGCATTGAAATTGATGATACACTTGTAAACCTTCAACAAACAATTGTTGAAAACACAAAGCAGAATTTTAATCCAATATGTATGGATGCATTAGAGTTAGATTATTCTAAATTAAAATTAAGTAATCCTGTTTTTGTCATCGGAGGTTTGGCACAGATGGGTGGAGATATTTTAGCAACAAATCTTTTAGAGAAAATGAAATCATTGAAATTTTTTAAAAAAAATTTAGGGATGGTATTTGCAGGTACTGATTCAAAAAGACAACTATCCAGTAATTCTAACCATGGGGGATGGGAAAAAATTATTTTAAAAAATAACCTTAATGTTTTAGAGTCTGTATCATTACCAACTGTATGGACTTTTGATCAACTCACTGAGACACCCTACATTTTTACAAAATTTAATTAATTTCAAAAAAATATTCTCCATTAGTTATTCCACAATTTGAAATTTTTACCATTTGACCTAACTCGGGTTTTTTTTCTGTTTTTGCAATGATTCTGAAATTTTTATCAAATTCAACTATACAAAAATAACGTGTATTTTGTCTTGAAAATTCTATAATTTTACCCTTAGTGCTATCTTTTTTCAAAAAAACTTCTCCTAAACAACTATTACAATTTTCTGATGGTGGCCATACAGTTTTCTTGCATTTAGAACATACAGGAATAAAGAAATTTCCTTTTGATAATTCAAATTCGAAACTCATTTTTCCAATACCAAAACTGTAGAAGAAGTTGCAGCAGCAGACATGTTGTGAACTAACCCTTTACTTGCATCATTTATTTGTCGATTAATTGCTTTTGATTGAAGTTGTTGAACAACTTCTATGGTCTGTGCTATTCCTGTTGCCCCAAGTGGATGACCACTACCTATCAAACCCCCTCTTGGATTTATTTTCAAATTATTTGTTTCATAAAGTTCTTTTACCATTTTGATACCTTCACCAGGTTTTGTAAAGCCAAGAGATTCTAATGCAATCGGCTCACAAACAGTAAAGGCATCATGTATTTCTGCAACATCCATATCATTTATTTCATAATTTGCCATTTTTAGTGCAGTGTTTGCAGCATCTTTAGTTGATTCCATGGTTGTAAATGAAGGATTTTTTGTAAAACCTGCAGAAATTGTTTTTTGACCTATTCCACTAATCCAAATTGGTTCTTTTGATATTTCTTTGGATAATTTCTCATTTGCAACTACTATGGATGCACTACCAGTACATGGCCTTGAGCAATCAAGTAATCTTATGTCATCTGTTAATGTTTTTGAAGATATTACGTCATCAACAGTATATTCTTTTTGAGATATTGCATTAGGATTATTTTTTGCATGTTTATGATTTTTTACTGAAACTAGTGCCAGATCCTCATCTGAAATTGAAAATTTGCGTTTATAGGATTTAGAAAAAATTGATGCCCAAAAAATTGGATGTTTGAATTCGCCTCTGGCATTATCCCATTCTAAAACATTTCCAGGACTATCATATCTTTCAGCACCACTTACAAGTACTGCATCTGCAAGACCTGATGACACATAAGCATATGCTGAAACAATAGAATTTGTGCCTGAATTGCAAAGACTTTCAACAGAATGTGCAATCTTGGGTTGAATGCCAAGCATTTCAGATAAAACAGGGGACAGGTATTTTGAATTATTATTTGTTGAGACTAATACTGCATCAATATGATTTCTATCTATATGGGGGAAATTTTGAAAGAGTATTTTTGATGATTTGAATAATTCTGATTCAATTTTGTTATCCTCTTTAGTAAATGGGGTTATTCCATATGCAACAATTCCAATTTTACCCATATTATTCATCCAAAAAAGTAGTCTTAAATAATTCAAATGAATTCATTGTTTCTCCAACAGGATTGAATTGAAGTATTGGTGAATTAATCCCCGTATCAATAAAATCTTGAAGTTGTTTTTTAGATTCCTCAGGAGTTCCACATATACATAATGATTCTAACATTGAATCTGAAACATATTCATGATTTAACTTAAATCCTGATTTGTTAAATTCCTCATAAATATCTCTAGTCTCATTATTAAAACCATTGTTTGCTAGAAAATCCCTATACACTTTACCAACTGAAACATAGAATGCTATTGTTTTTTTTGCACGATCGATTGCAATTTGAGAATCCTTTGAAACAGATGTAATGATTTGACAAGTAACATCTATTTTTCTTTTAGATTGCATTTTCTTTATTGTTTCTTTTAATTCGTTTTTTGGTCTAAGATAAAAAATAACACCGTCTGCAATTTCCCATGTTAAGTTTACCATTTTTTGATTTACAGCTGCCATGTATATTGGAATGGATTTTCTAACAGGGTTGATCAATAATTTAAAATTTTTTAAAGCAAAAAGTTTTCCATCATAATTAATTTGATTACCAGACAAAACCAATCTTATAATTTCAACATATTCTTTCATTCTTTGTAATGGATTTTCAAAACTATAACCATGAAAAGAGGATATGATTGGTAAACTGCTTGTACCTAAACCTAAAACTAATCTACCATCAGAAATGGTATCTACGGTAGCTGCCCCCATAGCTATTGCAGAAGGACTTCTGGAGAAAATATTGATAATTGATGATCCTATTTTTTGCCTTGTTGTTTTACTGGAAATTGCACTTAACATCGAAAAATTCTCCATTCCCCATGTTTCAGGTATCCAGATTGTATCTACTTTAGTTTTAGATAGAATTTCAGCACAATCTAGAACTTGATTTACTGATAGTAACGAGCCCAAACTAGTCGCAATACGCATAATTGCATTACAACTAATGGATATTCTAGTGTATCCCTCTCATAGAATATTATGAAGAAATTAAATATATCATGTAAAATTTAAAATGATTTTTCTACTAAAGGTGCTGTTTTAGGTATAGAGAAAAATACTGTGGTTCCTTTGCCAAGATCACTTTCCATCCAAATTTTTCCTCCTAATCCTTCAATGATTCCCTTACAAATAACAAGGCCCAAACCTGTACCTCCATGTTTTCTCCTTGCAGATGTATCAATTTGATAAAATTTAGTAAATAGTTTTTGTTGATTTTCTTTAGAAATTCCAATGCCATTATCTTTAACATAAAATACAATTGTATTGTTTTCTTCATTAGCACCAATCTCTATAACCCCTGTTTTTTCTGGAACAAAATCAACAGAATTACGAATTAAATTAGTCAGCACTTGACCTAATCGAATTTCATCAGTGGTTATTTCTGAAGTTAACTTTGATGTATTTACAAATTTAACTTCCTTAACATCCATAATTGATTTTAAATCATTAACAATTTTTTCCATGAAGTTATTTACTAACAGTGGTTTTTTATCAAATACCATCTTTTTCAAATCAAGTTTTTGAGAATCTAACACATCTCCAATTAGTCTTTCTAATTTATCTACATTAAGTTCAACTCTTTCTAAAACTTCGACTTGTTTTTCAGTTACAGGTCCAGCTAATTTCATTTTTAAAAGTTCACAATATCCTCTAATTGGAGTTAACGGAGTTTTTAATTCATGGGAAATCATTGAAGAGAATTCATCTTTCATTTTTTCATGTTCTTGGATTTCTTCTAATGCTGTTTGAAGTTTTTCTTCTGTAAGTTTTTGACTTGTAATATCTGTTCTAATTGCAATGAACTGTTCAATATTTCCAAAATCATCATACAGAGGAGCAATGATACTTTTTACCCAATAAGTTGTACCGTCCTTAGCTCTATTTTTAATATCTCCTTTCCAAACACCCCCTTTTGTAATGACTGACCATATTCCTTCAAAGAATTCTTTTGGATGATGATCAGATTTTAAAATTCTATGATTTTTTCCTAATAATTCCTCAGCATTATACTTTGAAACGTCACAGAATTTTTCATTAACATAAACAATATTTCCATTTATGTCTGTAATGGAAACCAATGAATGTTTATCAAGTGCCTGTTTGAAGACCACTAGTCTTTTTGTTTGAATTTTTAGTTCTTCATTAAGAGATTTATTTTTTTCTTGTAATTCTTTTCTCATATGTTCAAATTTTTTACCTAATTCTCCAAATTCATCATCACTGTGAATCACTATTTCCTGATCAAGTTTTCCAGATGCCAATTTATCAGAAGATTTAGACAAAATACGTAATGGGAGAACTATTGATCTTGAAATAATTAAGCCTACAGCCACTGATGCGATTGCCACAATTGTTGTTATTATAGAAATTAAAGTGATCAGGGAGTCAATTACAGCAAATAATTCTTCAGGATTTTGTTCTACAACAATTTTCCATTTTAATGGAGAATCTGGAAAACTAAGTATTTCTGAAATTGATAAGAATTTTGAATTATCTGATGAAAACCCATATTTGTTATTTCCAAAATTAGGGAAAATATGCTCTGATTTTTCATCATCTGTAGAATAAACTGCCTCATTTGCATAATTGTATAAAGTTAGTTCCATGTTTGAACTTCCAGAACTGACTTTACTTTGTTCTATGAGTGAAAAAAGATCTTCCGAATTTAATACTGCTTTCATCACTCCTATAAAATTACCAGTACTGTCAATCATTTTATGAGAAATGTCGATAGAATAGATTTCTGAACTTTCATCAAAATCTAATGAACCAATATGCAATCCATTCTCTTTTGCTAATTGCCACCAACTTTCGTCACTTTGAAGATAGTCTGAAGTTTTTCCAGTTTGAGCAACGTTGACACCGTAAATATTAGTTACAAATATTTCTCCAAATACATTTGACCCTAATTCGTTTGAATAGAATTCCAATTTGTGTTTTAATTGTGACGATGCAGGATTATTTAGTGATGAGAAAATAAAATCATCATTTTCTGAGTAATCATTAATCCATTGATTATCTCTTAACACTATTAATGAATCTGGATCAGGATGTGTGTCAAAAAAGTAATTTGATTGAATAACTTCATTTAATATTATAGGATCTTGTGCTAGCTCTTTTGATTCTAAAATTCTATGTTGAAAATTATTTGAAAGAACTTTCACAACTTCATTAGCAAAATATGTTGATGATTCACCTTCTGTTTTCATTAAAGAGTTTTTTGTGTAATCTACTGAAAAAAATCCAACACCCCCAACCATTACCCCAATTAATGCATAAGATAGAAGTAATTTGTGAGATATCTTCAAATTTATCAGCTCAACAATTAACAGAAATGATTCATGTCGTCAAGGTTTGAACCAATTCCGGCATTTTAACTGGTTTTTTTACACATGTTTTAATTCCTGTTGATAGAAGGTTCTTAATTTCAGCATCCGTAACAGAGGATGCAGTAAAAATTATGATTTTTGAAAAATGTTGATAATTTTGTTCTTTGAGATTTTCAATGACATCTACTCCAGAAAATTCTGGCATTGCCAGATCTAGCAGTACCTTATCATAACCTCCTTCTAGAATTTTACTCAATCCTTGCTTTCCATCATTACAAATTGTGACATTGATGCCAGATAAACTAAGAAAATCGGTCAACATTGTGGTGATTTCCACATTATCGTCAACTATCAGTACTTTCATGCTAAATAATGAGGCTATGTAAGGATATAGGGTTGTATGTAATTTTACCCCACATACTGCTCAACTATGATATTCATGCCTGAATTGCATTATTCATAAAAAGAAATTTTCAATGAAATTGGTTCATCTCTTTTAGCATTGTGTTAATAATGATTGAGGCTATTTATTATGAAATTGATTTATCATTGAAATTATGAGTGAACAAATCCTCGCAGAAAATAGTCCAGATAAGTCATTTTGGGTCAATGCCACAAAATATGCTTCTTTAAAAAATGAAGATGAATCATTTGTTCAAGAGGTAGCCTATATGATGGTCACATTGCACAGAACAGGCGCATAAAATAATTTTTATTTTATTATTTTCTCTATTTCTAGTGAGCACATTTCCATATCCTTAAATGAATCAATTGAAAACCATTTCACATTTTTAAATTTTACAGAATTTAGTTTTCCTTTTTTCGCATAATTTGGGAAAAGAGTTTTCTCAATATCTCCTTTATCAGGTAACTCTCTTAATATCTTATTTTCCAGATAGTATATTCCTGCATTCATCCACATGTCGGAAATTTCGTTTTTCTCTGAAAATTTAGTGATTTTATCATTATCAATTTTCAGGATTCCAAAATTTGTTCTTAGTTCTATTGATGCTACAGAATTTATTTTTTTTGAAAGTTTTGATAAATCTATATTTGTTATAGTGTCCCCATTTAATACAAAAAATGTCTTATCTTTAATCATTTTACCTGCTTTTTTTATTGCTCCTCCAGTGCCAAGAGGGGATTTCTCTTTAGAAAATTTAATTTTTGTTTTTAAATTTTTCATTTTGAGATAATCTTCAATCATTTCACTCTTGTAACCTGTACAAATAATTATTTCATCTATTCCAAAATTTCTCAGATATTTTATCTGCCATTCAATGATTGGAGTATTTTTAATTGGAACGAGTGGTTTTGGAACATAATCAGTAATTGGTTTTAATCGTTTACCTCTACCACCAGCTAAAATTATGGCTTTCATCTATTTGTTGTGGATTTTTCAGGTTTTATGTTTTCAGTTTTTACTATCTTTTCCATCTTTTTTGCAAATTCATTATAGATCTGCTCAAGATCTTTTAAGGGCATTTCGACACCCAATAATTTCATAGTTTTTTTCCAGGATTCAATATATTTTTCATCATCTAGACCTTGTCCCAGTGTTTCTGCAATTGAATGAACTCCTTCTGTTTTACCCAGAGCATAAATTGCAATGTCTTTGTTAGTTAACAAGATTTTTCACTTTCTGTGAGATAGTAATGTAATTCAGTATAGCATTCTACACAATAGTCTTCAAAATCTGTATGATCACAGTCATACACTTTATTGACATCATTTTCACATTTTGCACAAGTAGGCATGGTATTTTCAGTTAGGATTTTGAGATTTTAATGCCACCTAAAGCCAATTGGATTGCTGCTGGAATAAACATCATTGCCATTGATGAAATTGGATCTCTGTCTGAAGATTCAGCTGCAGGTGCGGGGTTTACTAAAACTACAATTCCACCAATAATGATCAAGATACCTGTGATAATTATCATAACTCCTAATCCCTTTGATGGCTCTTTTCTTGAAATGAAAAATGCAATTATTGGCAATATCAGTGCAGGTCCTCCCAGACCCATGCCTCTTTGCATATGATCTAATGGCAAAAATCCATGATCACTATCTGAAGACATTGCAACTGCCACATCTGCTGCATATAGAACAAGTAATCCTATTGCGATTCCTGTAATGATTAATGAAACAGTTAATGCCATAAATGATTTTTTTCATCACAACTAATAAACCTAATCAGATAGATTGAACT
>JBFIEJ010000016.1:0-21956 GCA_041603475.1 Candidatus Nitrosopumilus sp.
AAAATGCATTAACATTAAGAGATACTGATCGAGACGGAATCTCTGATACATTAGATGAATGTCCACTAGAACCTGAAACTTACAATAGATTCCAAGACGATGACGGTTGTCCTGATACTGTTGATTCCACTAGATCACAATACCAATTCCCAGACACTGACGGTGATGGTATTGAAGACAGATGGGATGCATGCATTAATGATCCAGAAAACTATAACGGCTATCTAGATACAGACGGTTGTCCTGATGTCCCAGGAGCAGAATCTACCGTACCTGTTTATGCAGATTCGGATGCTGATGGATATCCAGACATAGTTGATTCTTGTCCAACCAAACCTGAAACATGGAACAAATATTTTGATTGGGATGGTTGTCCAGACATCGCTCCAGAGCAGCAAAGATTTGTTCATGATGATGACCTAGACGGTATTATCAATGATGAGGATCTTTGTCCTTCAGATCCTGAGGATTATGATGGCGACAGAGATGAAGATGGCTGCCCAGATCCATGATCTGATTTTTTCAAAATCTCTCAAATATTAGAAGAATGTATTTAACGTGAGACTTAATAAATACTTGATAATAGCGGTGTCAGAGATAATGAATAAACAATTTCTTGTAGGATTTTTACTTTTACTAACTGCCTCAATTGGTATGCTTCCAGGCAGTGTATATGCCAATGAAACAATTGATTCAGATGGAGATGGTGTTCCAAATGATATTGATTTTTGTCCACATCTAAAAGAAGACTATGATCCACAATATGGTAATAATATAGACGGCTGTCCTGCTGATTTTGTTCCTTGGTATGATGTAGATTATGATGGAATTCAAGATCATATTGATAATTGTCCAACTGTAAAAGAGACTTACAATAGATTCCAAGACGATGACGGTTGTCCCGATATTGCTCCAGGAGATGTAAAAGGTATTGCTGATTCAGACGGTGATGGATATCCTGATTATATGGATTCTTGCCCAAATCAACCAGAGACTTTCAATGGCATTGATGACAAAGACGGCTGTCCTGAAAATGCATTAACATTGCGAGATTCAGATCGAGATGGAATCTCTGATACATTAGATGAATGTCCACTAGAACCTGAAACATATAACAAATTCCAAGACGAAGATGGTTGTCCAGATACTGTTGATTCGTCATTATCACAATATCAATTTCCAGATACTGATGGCGATGGTGTTGATGACAGATGGGATCAATGTTTGAATTCACCTGAAAACTATAATGGATTTCTTGATTGGGACGGTTGCCCTGATGTTATTGGATTTTCTGAAGCCTTGATTGATTCTGATTATGATAGTATTCCAGATTCTCGTGATGCATGTCCATTGGAACGTGAAAATTTTAACAAATTCCAAGACGATGACGGCTGTCCTGACACTGTAGAATATGAAGTAACTGGTGATATCGATGGAGATGGAATTCCAAATCAATATGACTTATGCCCTTATGCAAAAGAAACTTACAATAAATTCCAAGACGATGACGGTTGTCCTGACGCTGTTGGAACTAATACCTTTACTTATGATTCCGACGGAGATGGAATTGTAGATAATCTAGATCATTGCCCAAACCAACCTGAAACCTATAATGGATTTTTAGACAAAGACGGTTGTCCTGATACCATTAACTCTACACTTGACTCTGACATGGATGGAATTCCAAATGTTTTAGATGAATGTCCACTAGAACCTGAAACTTATAATTTCTTTAAAGATGGTGATGGCTGTCCTGATGCAACAGGAACTGTTGTTTCATCATATCTATTTCCTGATGCTGATGGTGATGGAATAGATGATAGATGGGATGCATGTCCTAACGAAAAAGAAAACTATAATGATTATCTTGATAGAGACGGTTGTCCTGATGTCCCAGGAGTTTCTAAATCTGCATTATCTGATATTGATTATGATTTAATTCCTGACATCTTTGATGAATGTCCAAACCTTCCTGAAAAATATAATGGATTCCAAGATGAAGACGGTTGTCCTGACACAATAGCTTATGACTCATTTGGAGATTCCGACTTTGATGGTATTCCTGATAATATTGATCAATGTCCAAATGCTCGAGAAACATACAATAGATTCCAAGACTCTGACGGTTGTCCAGATACTATTGCTGATAACAAACCCACAGCAGATTCAGACGGTGATGGAATTGTAGATAATCTAGATCTTTGCCCAAATCAACCTGAAACCTATAATGGATTCCAAGACAAAGACGGCTGTCCTGATACTTTTAACTCTACACTTGACTCTGATAGAGACGGAATTGCAGATATTTCTGATGCATGTCCATTAGAGCCTGAAACATACAACTTTTATCAAGACGAAGACGGTTGTCCAGATGCAACCGGTTCTATTATCCCATCTTATAGCTTCCCTGATGCTGATGGTGATGGAATAGATGATAGATGGGATGCATGTCTTGATGAACAAGAGAACTTTAACGGTTATTTGGATTGGGACGGCTGTCCTGATGTGTTAGCAGCAATGTCTTCAACCCCTACTAGAATTGATTCTGATGGCGACGGATATCATGATGGAATTGATTCATGTCCAACCAAACCTGAAACCTGGAACAAATACAATGATCATGATGGTTGCCCAGATATTGCACCAGAACAGCAAAGATTTGTTCATGATGACGACCTAGATGGTATTATCAATGATCTCGATCTCTGTCCTTCAGATCCCGAGGATTATGACGGTGACAGAGACGAAGACGGCTGCCCAGATCTATAATCTGATTTTTTAAAATAGTAAATATATTCAAACTGTGAAATTCTATCATGCTTCCAGAATTTTCCAGTAAAGCGTTTTTAGCTCCCATGGCAGGAGTCAGTGATCCTGCACTTCGATTACAATGTAAAAAGATGGGCGCAGGACTTGTTGTGACTGAATTTACAAGTATTCATAGTATTATTGCAAAAGAAAAACAACTCAAAGAACAAATGTCTACAATTCAAGAATTTATTGAATTTTCAGAACAAGAACGTCCTTTATCTATTCAATTATTTGGCTCTGATCTTGTTGCATTAGAGAAAGCAGCAAAGATCGTAGAACCCTATTTTGATATAATTGATTATAATATGGGTTGTCCTGCACCACACATTACACAACAAATGGCTGGGGGTGCACTGTTACAAGAAGTCAATCTAACTCAGCAAATTTTTAACACTCTGGTAAATGCAGTAAAAAAACCTGTAACTCTAAAAATTAGATCAGGTGTAACAAATGCTAGTAAATTTCTTTTTAGAGATATAGCTGAGATTGCACAAGATGAAGGAATTAAGATGATTACTTTACATCCGAGAACTGTAAGTCAAGGATACTCTGGCAATGCAGATTGGCAATTAATTAAAGAACTCAAAGAGACCTCTAGTGTTCCAATAGTTGGAAATGGAGATATTATTACTCCTGAAGATGCAAAAACTATGATTGATGAAACTAATTGTGATTATGTGATGATAGGTAGAGGTGCAATGGGAAATCCATTTTTGTTTGAACAAATTAATGATTATCTTAAAACCAATTCTTACAGAGAATACTCTTTCAAAGATAGATTAGATTCATTTTTTGACTATCTACATCTAACAACTCAATACAAAATAAAATTTGGAAACATAAAGAGTCAGGCAATGCGATTTACTAAAGGAATGAAAGGAAGTTCAAAGTTACGTTCTAAGATTACTTTTACTAGGAATATTGAAGAACTTGAGAAAATTATGAGTGATGCTTATTCTTCCTAAATGAAATTATTCAAACTCTTGAAAATTACTTTACATTTGTTTAGATTTTAATGAATAAATGTGATAAATATTAATACAATTTGGATTATTCTTATATATTTCAATATGACATTTGCTGTATGAAAATAGGAGTTGAATCATAATTGGCAACAGCTTATGTTCTCATAAATTGTGAACTAGGTTCAGAAGAAGCAGTAATTGCTGAACTAAAATCCATTGAAGGCGTTGTAGAAGTACATGGTACCTTTGGAGCATATGATATTTTGGCAAAAGTTGAATCAGGTCAAGTAGAAGCATTACGAGAGACAATTACTTGGAAGATTCGTAAGATTCCAAAAATCAGATCCACCTTAACCTTAATGGGAATTGAAGGTCAGCAGTAACTTCCCAAAATCCCTTGCTTTTATACTCAAATTGTAATGTATTTACATCCCTTCAAAAAACACGTTCCCCCAAAGGGACACAGCACTGAGAGGAGTAGTGAACCTCTCAGTAAAATATTCAAATCAATTTTAATTAAAATAAAATTATAAAAGAAAATGATTAGAGGGCTTCAGAACCTCTCTTTTTGGATGCAATGTTTATGACATCGTCAACTGATGATATTACAATAATTCCGTCTCCTGCTTTACCAGTAAATGATGCGTCAGTTATTGCAGTGGTCACCTTTTCTACTTCAGAGTCATCCACTATTGTGCTAATAGTTGCAACTTTATTGAATTCTGCGATAAAAGTACCTGTTCCTCTACCTGCCCTCATTGTCTGTCTCTCACCAGATCCTCTTCCATTCCCTTCTAGAATGGTGAATCCACCAACCATATCCTTGATGGCATTGGAAACAGCTCCTGTCTTATCAATATGTACAGTTGCCTCAATTCGTTTCATTTTCATTTATTTTTCTCTATTGTTTAAAAGAGATCATATGTTTTTATTCATATTTTATGATACTATGGGGCATTCTTGGTTATTTTGTTATCCTCTGACCTTTTTAGTATCAAAAAAAAAGTCAAGTAATGAAAAACGATGAAAAAAGATCTCACAGATTGAATTATCTCTTAAAATGCTACCTTACTAATCCTCAAGAAAATATTCTATATCTTAGGGCCAAACAACTAGGAGTTTCAGATACTACTGCAAAGGACTACATTAGAACAGTGATAATTCAAGCCCAAAAAATTCACTCCAAAAAGTTTTTGAATTAATAACTAAAATTCAAATATTATTTTTAAAATATAGAAATCATCCGAAATGTTAAACAAGGTATTGATAAATAATCAAAAAGAGATGAAATTCATATGACTGATTCACTGTATGATGATGTAGTAGCTCTTTTGGACAAAGACTTTGGAGAAGATAGAATTCTCAAACAGATTCTTAGGGCTTGCGAGAATGATGAAGTGATTAGTAATTATGAAAGAAACTATGTACGACAATTAGCAGAAAAACATCTTGGAAAAAAACCAATAGTCCAAACTCCTACACCTACCCAAGAAAAGCCCATAATCCCAGATGTTGAAATACCAAAAGTTCAACCTATGCAAACTCAGACATATCAGACTCAACCCAAAATAAAATACTCTTCAAATAAAAAAAATTCTAAACTAATGTTAGGAATTGGTGGAATTGCATTGGTAATAATTATTGCAGTAGCTGTTTCATTTAGTGGAACTGAATTTACAACCCCCAAAGTTACAACTTCTACTTCAAATCTTGATAAATTTTCTGTTCAAACTGATTTGCCAAGTTATTCAAAAAGTGATTTGATTTCAATCAGTGGAGTTTCTGATACATCTGGAACTGTAAATTTGACAATTGAAAATAATAAAAATGAATTAGTTTGGTCAGAACAAGTTTCAATAAAAAGTGGTGGTAAATTTTCTACATTGGCAATAGCTGGAGGACCTGGTTGGGAGAATTCTGGAACATATACTCTAAAAGTAGATAATGGTAAGGAGACAACCTCTGACACCTTTACTTTCACATCTTAATTTTCTCAAATTCCTTCCAATGCGAGTCTACAAGATCCCTTAATCTCTCCACACTAATCTGTTCCATATATTCTCGGTAAACAATGAATTTGTTTTGTCTGTTTGTATCATCTCCATAAATATCGCTTGTATTTTTTGGAATTGCACCGATTTTCCACTGATTCATTTCAAATATCCATAAACTTGAATCAGGATTCCCAAATTCAATATCATCACACCCTACGACATAAAGATAGCAAGTTGTTGATTGGTTTAATTTCTCATGCAATCTTTCATAAGCTATCATCTGACCTTTTGCGATATTGATCTTGTCATTATGAAATCCCTTGAATTCTAGTATGATGAATCCTCCATTATGCTCAATTAACCAATCAATATCCGTTCCTCCTGAGGCTATCATGCCATGTACGATCAAATCTCCTAATACTTCCCGACCTCTAGTAAATTCTGATTCATCAAAAATCTGATATTTTGCCTTGGGGCTTTTACGAATTTGTTGAGAATTTTGATTAGAGTTTGAAGGAATTTCTTTTTCATACAATGTATCTATCAAATCACTTGTATCATTAGCCATGAATTTTGAAGCAATTTACTTGATGATAAGAAAGATTGTAAAAATTTGTACAGTTCTATAATGTTTCTTGCTTATCTGGAGAGAAATTCTCCTCCAGATCCTTTATACAAAATAAAGTACTCATCTGGGTTTTTTTTATCTTTTTTGGCATTTAGTGCATCCTGATACATTTCAAAATGTTCTACTAAATACAGTTGATTTCCAGGATCTGCAAAATAATCAATTCCTATTAAATCAAACCCGGTATCTGGTGTTAGCTTGATTTTTTCTTTTTCAAATAAATCTTCAGTCAATTTCTATTTTTTGCATGAAATTTTATTGATCATAAATCATTAAATTTTTTTCTTCTAATAATGAATGTAAATTGTGGACCGAGCGATAAACATCTGATTCTTTTTTTGCTCCAGTACAAACTAATTTCCCAGATGCAAATAACAGAATTACTGTTTTTGGATCAAGCATTCTGTGAATTAATCCTGGAAATTGTTCGGGTTCATACATACTTCTTGGCAATGTTCTGGCAGCTTTCTCCAAATGAATTTTACCCCCTAGATTAATTGCAGCAACTATATTTTGAACTGTAATCACTGCATCTTTTTTTATTTTGATTTTTCCTTTTCTTAATTTTTGAACTACTGTATTGACTGCTTTAATTGCCATGTCTTCAGATTTTGCTCCAGTACAAACCATCTTTCCAGTTCTAAAAATCAACGTTGCTGTTCTTGGATTAGTTAATCTAAAAACAAGTCCTGGAAATTGTTCAGGATGATATTCTGTATCTGGAAATTTTGCTGTAATATCATTGAGATCTATTTTTTGATCAACTGATGCTGAAGCAACTACATTTTCAACACTAACAATGGGCTTAGTTTGAGGCATAACGAGGGGATTTAAATACTTCCTTTATATATATTAGTCCGATTTTCTCTCATTTCTTGGTTTTTCTAATGATGCCCAATCCATTGATACCGATATTCTTCATCGATGATGTCAGTCATTATTTCATTATTTTTTATTTTTGATTTAGGTAATTGCACATCAAAGAAACCTAATTTTCCTTTACATGGAATTGGAACTCTAAAGGGTTTAGCATTTTTTAACATGAATCCATAATTTTTTTTTCCTAATTCCATTGATGCAAAATGAAATTTTTTATCTTTTTTTATTTGATTAGTTGAATTATATTTTTTTACACTGTAAAGTTCTGCTTTTCCAATGATTGCACCAGTTACAAATTTTTTGTCAATTTTTAATCTCTTACAATCGTTTACTCTAATCTTTAATGGTGCATGTATTAAAAATTCCCCTGTAAAATTTGTATTCCATTTTCTTAACTCGATAGTTTTTTTTCCAGATATGATCAAATCAGCAAATGGTTGAGAAACTGAAAGACACTTCAAAATATTATTCAGTAGCTACTTTGATGAATTCCCCAGGATTTTTGCCTCTTCCCTCAGGCAAATCTGTTATGCCTCCATTCAAACTTTGAGTAACTATGCCCTTACTGGCAAGCACTTGTGCAGTCATAAATGAAGTATTTCCAGCCATACACACTAGCAATGATTTTCCTTTAGAACCATGAAGTTCCTTGTTTAACTCATCTGGGATTTGTTGTGTTGATAATAACTCATTGATAGTTCTTGCTTTTGGTATAGAAATTTTAGATTTATCGACACCCAATGATTTTGCAATCATCTCAATACCTTCTTCTTTAGGAGTATATTGAGTATGAACCCAAATGATTCTATCATAATCCTCAGCTACTGATGATGCATCTTCTAATGAAATTCTCATAGGAATCTGATTTTTTGATATTTGTTCAAAATTCTTTCTATATTTTTCAATTCCGTCAGCTACCATAATGACAAATTTTTCATATTTACCTGAACTTGCCATTTGCATTGCAGCAAACAATTCCAAGGCTGTACTTTCTCCTATATCGTGTCCTTTATCTACAAAAAATTTCAAGAGAAATTTTGCCTTTTCAAAGTCAATTTCATGCTCTGCAACATATGTGTCAGGTTGGTATAGTGTCAATCCTGTAGCCTTGGCTTTAGTTCTAATACCTGCAACATCTTGGCCTGGAATAGGAAATACAACATGTACTGATTTTTTATCATATTTTTTAGTCATGTATTGACTCAAACCTCCAGAAGTTCCTCCTGTGCCAAATGAGCAAATTAATTGATAATTTTCAAGCGAGTCACCCTTTTCCTGTAATTGTTGATCCATCTCTAAAGCAGTTACAGTTCTATGGATGTCAATGTTTAATTGATTGTCATATTGTTTTGGACAGAATAAATCATAAATTTTTGCAAGAAATATTGCCAAATTAATGATGTCTTGTTTGGCTAGCAATGCTTCAATCTCTTGAATGTTTTTATCAAATTTTTCAGGATTGCATCCAACTTCAACTAGCTGTGAACGAATATTTCCTGCAGCGGCTTTTGCAGCTAATTCATCTGCTTTATTTTCCATTCCTGGAGCTGGACAAATATCCATATCCAAATCAATAATTCTAATATTCTCATTTCTTAATTCTTTAAAGACCCCTTCTTGTAATTTTCTTGATACAAGTGCTATTACAGTTAAGCCAATCTTTGATAACACCCCAAGTGCAATTCCAAAGTTTCCTGATGTAGCTTCAATCACTGTTTGATCTCCTTTAAGATTTCCTGAAACAATTGCATCATGAATGATATGGGTGGCAGCCCTAACTTTGATTGAACCGCTTAGTAATGTAGAATCAAACTTTCCATATACTTTCAAATCTTTATTTTCAAGATCTAATTTATAGACACTTTTAGCACATTCAATGAAATCCTCTGTAAGATCGACTAGCGGTGATGGATTGACAACTTTTTCTCCTTCTAAATGAGGAATTTTACTCCAAATTTCTTGTTCAAATTTTTGTAATAATACACTATCAATTTCATTACTTTGGTTTTGACTCAATTCTATCCTTCCAACTTGACACCATTTCTAATCTCATATAAAATATTTCATAAGAACAATGGTAAAATTGATTTTTTATTTATACATCTAAAATACTAATCACTTTACTTGGAATGTCTTTTAATCTACTTACTGCCATGGTCTTTTCGTAACCTAAATGTTTGAGATTATTGGCTATGGTCGTTGCCCTAACTGTATTAGGTCCAAGACCCATTGCAACCATGTTGATACCTAACCCTTTTAGTGATTTAGTCATATTTCTAACAGCATCAGGATCTGATGGTTCTCCATCAGTTAAAGTCAAAAATATGTCAGGCCTTTTTGATTGTAAAGTTGGAAACATTTTGTCATACACTTCAGCTAAGGGTGTTGAGCCATTTGCAACAACTTGAGTTAATCTCTTTGCAGAAACACTATTCCATTTGACATTGTCTGGCTTTATAGACCAGCATACTACTGTCCTATTCTCAGTACTAAATGCATAAACTGCAAATTTTACTTTAAGATAAGATAACACTTCACAAAGTGCCAGAGTCGCTTTCTTGTACTCAAGTGCATCTGATGCAATACTTGAAGAATGATCTAATAAAATTACAATTTTTGTTTTAATTGATTTTTTTATATCTGTAAAAAATGGTTCGTTTCCTTCGATATAATTCTCTTCATCAAATTCATCTCCTGATCTTAGATGCTGTTCTTTCCAACCCGATTTCCATTCCTTAAATTTTACTTTTAATCCATTAATCAAACTCATATCATAAATTGATGTTTCATCAACATTTTTTGTAGATGGTACTTGAATTCCAATTGCTTCAGGTGTCAATCCTTTATTTTCACTTTTTTTATCTTCATCAAGTAATACTTTGTATTCACCATAGATGTTATCTCCTCTTAACACTGCTTCGGAATCTACTCTTCCAAATTCTGATTCCTTGTTTTTAGAAATAATTTTTAAAACCTTTAGCAATTCTTCCTCTGA
Source organism: Candidatus Nitrosopumilus sp. (assembly GCA_041603475.1). Lineage (GTDB taxonomy): Archaea > Thermoproteota > Nitrososphaeria > Nitrososphaerales > Nitrosopumilaceae > Nitrosopumilus. The sequence continues at coordinate 10,273 of JBFIEJ010000016.1, forward strand.
AAGTGGCATTCCAGCTTTCATAAATGGTAGCGATACTGGAATTGTTAATAATGAATCAATCTCTAAAATTTCAATTATTTTACTAACATTACTTTCAAGCCATTCTGTATCGTGATTTTCTTCAATTGCTTTATTTACAATTTTTTTAGCAAAAATTGTGGCTTCTTTTATTTTTTCAAAGTGACTAGATTGTATCTCTCCTTTGATAGCTCCAAACATAAAATATTGATAAAACGCCTCTACGATCCTTGCTTTTCCATAAACTGTGTGCAATTGGGGGCGAGATACAAGCATATAGGCATAATTGAATATTATTTCATCATTCATTCCTCTCCAAATTTCTCTTCCTAATTGTTCCACTCTCAGTGTTTCAATTGTATTTAAAATAAATCCAAATGCATGATCACTGCTAAGAATTTTTTTACAAAATTTAATTCTCATTGCTTCATACCATAATGACGTTCTAAATTGACGATATTTTTGAAAATCATTTCCGATTCTTTTTTCCAAGGGAGTTAAGATGACTTTATTTTCATTTAATCTGGTTTTGGTTTCTACCTTGTCTGATATTTCTACAATCATATTGTCTTTTTCAGACCATCTTCTTACAAGAAAAGTAGCAATTTCTACAAGTGATTCGTTTTGAAGTTGAATTGTTTGCATTTAATTACCAAACATTGAGGTAATGATGTCACTTACTTTTTGATATTCTATATTTCCCCATTGGGTGTATACATTTCCAAAAACAAAGTTTGCAGCATCCTTTGAAGACATTCCTTTATCTAATAATTTTCCAAATGCAATTGTTTCCCTCAAACTTGGAGAGTAAAATAATTCTTCAACAGCTGCTGCTTGTCTTAATGTATTTGCAAGTTTTATTGCTTGAATAATTTCTGAATCATGTTCTCCAGTAACATGTTTTTTAATAATTTCTAATTCAATGTCTTCTGGAGGATATTCTAATCTTATTCTTACAGGAAATCTACTCAGAATTTGTGGAGGTAATTCTTTTGTTCCACTATGTGTTAAAGGATTAATTGTAGCAATAACAAACCAATTATCTTGTGCTTTTACTATTTCTCCAGTTGATTCCTTTAATGCAATTTGTCTTCTGTCATCTAATGCTTCATCTAATCTTAGAAGTACATCAGCTTCTGCAGAATTAATTTCATCTAGATAAAGCAAATTTCCTTCTCTCATGGATTTAATCAAAATACCTTCATCAAAACTAACTGTTCCATTAGTTAGAGTCTTTGTCCCAACTAGATGGCTCTCTCTAGTTCTGAGGCTAAAATTAATAGAATCTAAATTAGCACCTATTGTTTTTGCAAAATCTCTAACTAGAGATGTTTTTCCAGTTCCTTTTGGACCAATTATGAGTGCAAAAAGACCTGCCTCGTATGCTTTTTTTAAAATTTGAATGGAATTATTCCAATCTAAATAATGAGTATCTTCCAAGTACGTTTTCATTAAATTTTACAATATTTATTATTAGATCTATTTTCCAAATGCTTCTACTTTTGCAAATGATTCGTCTAATCTTTGATGTAATGTTTTATTCCATTCATCAAAACCTGAAGGATCTTTTGGATAGTTATAGTAGTGTTCAACCAACCATTGATTTTGTTTTGAGGTATAACGTAGTCCATCTGCTACTGTCTTATTCATTGCCCCCCTGATGATCATTCCAATTTTTCCTAATCCAGAAAAGTCAGGATGCTCTCCCTTGCTAATTGACTCCACATCAAGATTTCCTAAAAAGTGCTTCATTCCATAACTTATCTGTTCATTACTCATTTGTTGAACTAGTCTTCTAAATAGTTCGAGACCTGCTGTTTTGTATCCATACTCTTTAATGAAATCAAGATTATATTGCCAAAGACCAGCTTCTGTAACATCGTTTGCTTGTATAGCATCTGCAACATTTTTTCCGAGAATCGTTCCTGCAATTAATGCAGGACCTATTCCTCCTGCATCAATTGGTTTTGGCATCCATGCAGAATCTCCAACTAGCATATATCCACCAGATACCATACAATCATTTTGTCTTCGAACTGAAACTTGGAAGATTCCGGAATTGTTATTGATGTCTTCAGGGTCTTCGGAGAGTCTTGGGTTTTTAATTGCAGTGTTTCTAGCAAGGTATTCTTTCATTAAAGATTCTACATTGTCTTTTTTACCTAATCTTTGGTTCCTTCTTTCTAAAAGTGATTTTTCTACACCCAATCCAATATTGACTTTGTTATCGCCTTTAGGAAAAACCCAACCATATCCACCTGGTGCAATGTCTTGATCCAAATGAATAATACAGTAATCAGGATCAAATTCTGTTAGATCTTTTTGCCCTGGTTCAAAATACATAATGTAACGTCCAGTTGATTCCAAATCTCGTCTATCAATTCTTTTTTCAACCTTTGTTGAATTTTTAAGTCCATTTCTCAACATTGATGTCACACCAGTAGCATCAATTACAATTTTTGATGTTTTCTTAAATGGCTGTTTTGTTTTGTTATCTATTCCTTGAACTCCAACTGCTTGTTGTCCCTCATAAATTAAGCCAGTAAGATTAATTTCATATTCAAAATCTATGCCCATTTTTCTACATCTTTCATTTTGAATTTCTGGAAGTTTTTGTCTATTCAACATATATCCTGCACCATCAAATGGAATTGCAGTTTCTTTATCTGGTGAAAATGCCATGACTCCTTTTACATCATGCTCAATTTCTGGTCGAGTCCATTCTACTTTGATTCTGTTTGACATAAAATCAACTGCTTCTTTTGAGCATGCATCTCCACAAACCCATCCTGCTAGTGATTTTCTACCTGGTAAAAATTCTGAATTTCTATCGACAATCAGAATCTTCAAATTTTGATTTGAATAATGTGAAATAGCTTGCGCTGTAATTGTACCTGCAAGTCCTCCTCCCGCAACAATAACATCATAGTCTGCCACGATATTGAGGTCCGTCTATCCGTATTTAAAATAATACCATGATATGTCTCAAGAATTTCAATGATTGATCTAATTTATTGAATTATGGGGTCGGTTCGTCGCGGCGTCTTCAAAGCTTTCGCTCAGACTGGAGCGGCTGTTATTTCCTCATTCCCAAATTGAATTGTTCTTTTATTCCTATTTAATCTAGTTGGCAATTTGAAAAATTTCTGTAAATGATTTGATAGTATCTTTTTTGTTGTAAATTGGAGTATGAATTTTTATTTTTACAGTATCTTTTTCACTAATTGTGAGAATTCCATTAATAAGATCCTGCTTATCTAATCTCATATGAAATCTTGAATCAACTGTTCTCTCCTCAATTTCATCAATTAATCCATTAATCTGTTCATTTGATAATAATCCCAAAAATCTTTTCATAAAAATTTGAGCCTGTTTTTTTACAATTTTTGTATTCACTAAAAGAATGGGATTTTCATAATGTCCCGAAGTCTCCCTAATTGTAAAATCTTCTTCTTCAAGTTCTAATGTATCTTCAAAGGCTTTGAATATTTTTGAAATATCTTCTGTGGCATGGACAATAATGTCTAAAGTAACTTCAATCTTATCGATCATAATTGTAATGGGATAAACTTTGTTTTTTTATGCTTCAAGTAAGACAGTTTCTTTCTCAGCAGTTCTGATTAGTTTAACTTTCTCTAATCCTACATGTCTGACTCTGATAACTTTCTTGAATGCAGCCATGATATCTGAATTAATTTTACTGTAACATGTAGCTTGAACAAATTGTTCAATTGTCATGTCTGGAACTGTTTTGTTAATTACATCTCTTGCTATCAATCTAAGAGCATGTTTTCTAGATGTGTTTAACTGTCTATGAGTTAATGCAATTACTTTAATTCTAAAGACGTATCCATCCTTAGTTTTGATATCAATTATGAAATTAATCTTAGAGGAGCCACGTCTAACCAAACTACGTAAGAATTCTTTTGAATATTCAAATCTCTTGAAAATTGTTGTTGCTTTCTCTCCTTCTACTTTATCAATTTGGAAATAGATTTTGTATTGATGTTGTGAAGGATCTCCTTTTAGAATATCATATAGCGTTACTTCTAAAACTCTACCTTTTGCATTTTCATCATCTGTAATTGGAACATAGGCAATTGGAACATTGTTAAATGAATCAGGAGCATTTACTGTAACCCAGCGTTTTTCTCTCCACTTGTCCTTTACTCGACCTTTTCTACGTGCCAATTATTATCGACCTTTGAATCCAAAATATAAGGGTATGTCACTAGATCTCTTTCTGATTTCCCATGTAACTCTGTAAAACATCGGGAATTCTAATGTGCCCATCTTTTGTTTGAAAATTTTCCATTATGGCTACCAATACTCTCGTAGTTGCAATCAAAGTGCTATTGAGTGTATGTAAATACTGAGTATCCTCATTTGTCTTATCTCTAAATCTAATCTTCAATCTTCTTGCTTGATAATCCAAACAATTTGAACATGACACAATTTCTCTATAGGCATTTTGTCCTGCCATCCAGGCCTCAATATCGTAGGTTTTAGCTGAAACTTTTCCCATATCTCCACTAGATAAGAGAATCACTTTATGAGGAATTTCCAAATTTTGGTAAAACTCTTCAGCAGTTGAAAGCATTTTTTCATGTTCTTTCCAAGAATCTTCAGGTCTTGAAAAAATGAACTGCTCAATTTTATCAAACTGGTGAACTCTGAAGATTCCTTTCTGATCCCTTCCATGTGCACCTGCTTCTTTTCTAAAACAAGGACTTACTCCTGCATATCTTAGCGGTAGGTCTTTTCCTTCTATGATTTCTTTAGAATGCATTGCAGCCATTGCATGCTCTGACGTTCCAATCATGTAAAGATCCTCACCATCAACTTTGTAAATAACTTCTTCAAAATCATCTGCAATAACTGCCCCTTCCATTGATTCTCTGTTAATCATGTATGGCGGCTGAACTAGAGCATATCCTTTTTTTGCTAAATAATCTAAACCATAATGAATTAGTGATTGATTTAATCTAACTAGATCATTTTTCAAATAATAAAATCTTGCACCTGCCACTTTGGCTGCTCTTTCTAAATCTACCAAATCCAAACTTTCAGAAATATCGATATGATCATTAATCTTAAAATCAAATTCTGGAATTTTCCCCCATTTTCTGATTTCTTTATTTGCAGTTTCATCTGTCCCAATTGGAACTGATTCATGTATTAGATTTGGAATTGTAAATGCTAATCTTGAGTACTTGTTTTCTATATTTGTCTGCTGTTCTTCTAATTTTGTGAGTTCTTCTGAAACCTTTTTCATTTCATCTAAAATTACAGTTGCATCTTCTCCTGCTTTCTTTTTTTGAGAAATCTGTAAAGCTACTTGATTTTTCTTTTTTCGTAATTCGTCAGTTTTGATAATGAATTCACGTCTTTTTCCATCTGATTCAATTAATTCATCTAATTCAAAATCAGCTGCTCTGTCCTTTAACATCTTTCTTATAATATCTGGTTTTTCTTTGATTAATTTGGGGTCAAGCATTATTCTATCACCTTTAAGGCCACTTGGACATGTTCTAATACCTCGTCAATTGTTCCTATCAATTGTTTCATGTTCTTCTTACTTTCGAAATTAAAAACTAGTTTGTTATCAATATTTTCAACATAAAGACTCAATCCTTCAGGAAAATTCACATTATCTGGTTCCAATGCCTTCTTGACAGTTTCAGCTTTTTGGGTAGGTATGTTATTCAGTACTACTTGAACTTGGCACGTTAACGACATTTACTTCTAAATAACTGAGAAATTCATCCAATTTGTCTTTAGTTATTTTTGCTCCAGCTGCTGCATTGTGACCTCCGCCAACACCATCAAATTTTTCGGCACCGGTTCGCATCACTTCACTGAGATTAATCTCTGAACTGCACCCAAAGGATTTTCGGGAAGAGAATTTTACAGTATTCTCTTCTCCCTTTGTTCTTAAAATCACAATTTTTCCTGTATTTTTAGGTGAACCTGCAATTAATGATGAAATAGTACCTGTCATAGTTTCTGGAACAATTCCTTCACCATTTACCATTACACAGGTCTTACTCTCAGAGATTCTCCATCGTTCATTTGTTAAAATATTCATGTATTCCCTGATCATTTTTCTGTAGTCTGTTAGAATTGATTCTGCTTCTCTTAGGATCTTGTTTCTATCACCCATACACACTGCCATACCTACACCTGAACGATTTATTCTTCCACATGAATTTAGCATAGTTGAAAATTCTCGTCCATCCCTCAAGAAACTTCTCTTGTCTTCTCGTGGAAATGTGTATGTGTATCCAATTAATTCAGACATTATTTCAGTAGAATTTTTTCCTGAAGTAAATTTTGTAATTGCCTCAATTACCTGTCTTTTTTCTTCTTCATTTAACTCTGCAGGAACTCTCCATCTTCCTCCATCTTTGAGCTGGATTCCTGATGAATTTAGGAGGGAAAGACAGGTATCTCTATTCCATGTTAAACCCTCGATAAAAGGCTGAGAAGTAAATGCAAGAGCATCAGGAAGTGGTCTAGTTTCTCTTCCAACCAATAATAAATCCAAATCAATTTCAACTAAGCCTTCTTCTTTGGCAGTATTTGCAATTTCAAAATTTTTACCAGTAAATGATTTTCTTTCTCCTTGATCCTGTCTATCACCTAAAGCAGAAACTACTGCAATCGCTGATAAATCTGAATTTTTTTCATCAAGTGCCATTGATGCAAGATATGCCATTCCACCTGCACAAATCTCAGCTCCCCCATCAATTCCATATTTCCATGCATTGATTACATTTTGATTATCCATCTCTTCATCTGAAATTTGATGATGATCTAAAACAATCCAGTTTTCCCCTAATACCTCATTCAGTTCTTTTGCAAAACCTCCACCAAGATCAGTTACTATGTGAAAATCTCTTGAGTCTGTTTTGAATGAATTTACTATATTTTTACTAAATTCTTTAGATGTCCTTACTGTACATTTTGCACCTTCTCTGATTAACGCTTTTGTAATAATGCTCCCAGATGTTAGTCCGTCACAATCAATGTGTGTTGTTACTGAAATTGATTTTTCAGATTTTATACAATCTGAAATTTTATCTTTGAAAAGCGAAAGTGATTCATCAAGTGATTTTGTCATTACTCTAATTGAGCAACCACGGATTTATATTTCCATTTTGCTGGAATTCGTCCAATTCTTTTGTAATAAACAGATAATCTGTGAACCTTGGCTTCAATAAGTTCCAAAGATCTAACGTTTCTGTTATCTCCTTTGTTTTCTTTGAGGTGTTTTTGAAGACCTACTGCCTTCTTGACAATGTTTTCAAGATCTTCAGGCATTTCTGCTTTCAAATCATTTTCTTCAAGAATTTCACCAATGCTTTTTTTGGTAATTGGTTTGATTAGTGGAATTGAATGCTGATCTCTTAATTTAATTCCAATTTGACTAGGGGTTAGTCCTTCTTTAGAATATTTTATCACTAATTCTTCAATTTCTGCTGGGCTTTGAGTAATCCATGAAGGGGCACGAAGTGTAGCTGGTCTAATAGAATGTGATTTCCCATGTCTATGAGTATGCATTCGTCCCATGATTTGGCTCATTCTAGAACAGAATTAAACGTTACTTCTACTGATCTCGTACAATATTACGAAATATGAGGTTCAGAATAAAAGTTAAATAAGTCACCGGGTTCAAATCGAACAGGTAAACCGTATGAATACAAAAATACTCTTAACAACAACAATGCTAGCTGTATTTTTCTTCGGTGCTATTGGTGCAGCATCAGTTGCATTTGCACAGTACATGGGAAATGTCGGCGGCCAAGGCGAGACCGGAGCTTATACCTTAGAAGAAGCACTTGAAATTCAAAGAAGAAGAATTGAAGCTGCTGAAGCAAACCCATCATCGGGTTCAGGAACTCCATATCTTGACGCAGGCGGTGTCGTTGGTGCATCAGTTATTGCAGCAGCTGTCTTCGGTGGTATTGCAGGAGCCTTCTTCATTAGAGGAAGATCTGGTAAATACGCAGCAATGGGTAGAGGATAGTCAAACCTCACTTTTCTATTATTTTATTATACTTTCATAGTGTATACTGATCTCGTACTTTGCGAGAATAAAAGAAATGTATATATCGCACAAATAGAGCCATTTTATCATGACTCCTATCGTAGGAATTTTCCTAAGCATCCTGTCATCAATTACAGGACAACTAGGACCAAACTATGATCCATTATTCTATGATGTAATGATTTACATCTTCGGAACCATGATGTTCACAATATTCCTTCTTGGAATTATCTCATTCTGGTTACGTGTACACGGATGGGCTTACAAAGACAACCGTGAGAGATGGGTTGATGAATTAGACAGACACTTTGAAAGAGAAGGTATTGGTCTGATTCCAGACAACGGTAAATACTGGTAAAATTACTTCCTTTCTTCTTTTCATTATTTTTAATATCTTTTAGTGAAAACTATGGAATTTTTTTAATTCTAATTAATACAATTTTTTACAAAGTCGAAGATACTACTTTTCTAGTTCTGGGAGGAAGTCTGTGTCTTTGGATGAATCATAATCCTTTGTAGTAAAGACTCCCTTGTAGTGATATCCGTCCTGTAATGGTTGGTTGATGAAATGTGATGATACTTTATCATTTACATAAATTGTAGATTTATCCTGATCCATATCTCTTAGAGGGAAATCCCACATCCACAAAAAGTGTCCAATTTCCCAGGGATATTCTTCTTCCCATTCAACATGGATGGTTCCATCATCTGTTAGAGTATACATAGTTCTTTTACATTCTCCATCATTTAATCCAGCGTTGATATTGGCAGGAATTGGTGTTGGAAGACCATCGATAATTAATTCTAAAGTCACCTTCATTTTGTAAGGTGTTTCTCTATCATTGATACATACTTTGAGCGGATCGTTTTGACTAAACTGACCTTGAATAACTGAACTGATGACCCCTACTGATATTGCAATTACTGCGGTAATTGCTAGAAATTTGATAGTTTTTTTCCTTTTGTAGGGATCGCCCATTCCAGGATATTTCATCGTGATGCCTTTGAGAAGATTCCTTAAAGTCCTTTCTTTTAATCTAGCATTATTTCAATTGTATCTAGTTTATCTTGATGGTCTGCAATGAAATATGTGATTTCATCTGAATCAATTTCAAGCCATTCTGAATCTCCCTTGTAAGGAAGATAATCTTCAATGAATAGATCTCCGGGTCCAGTCATTCTAACAACAACTTTTTCATTTTTGGAATTTGTTTCAAAAGGTAGTTTGAGAACTTTACCTCTTCTTTGATTTTGGATATTGACTTTGAATTTATCAGAACGAAATTCTACTTCTCCAAAAAAATAACTTTGAAAAATATCTAGTTTGGTAATTTTGAAACTTAGCATATTTTTATTAATATTTTCTAGAAGATAAAACTTGGTTTGTTGACTTTACGTCAATCGTAAGAGGATTGAAAATGAAAAGGAAAAGGTTGGGTGTTTAGATTACTTGCCAGGGTCGTGTTGCAAACGTAATGACATATCCAACGCCAATAATGATTGATTGGTAAGCTATGTTGGTATATGGGATTGGTTTGATAATTGGGTCACCTTCAACAACTACTGTTTGACCTGGACCGAGTCCTGGACCAACTTTTGCTACGTTGAGTTGGGTGTGTACGTGGTATACACCTGCTTCAAGTGCTTTTGCAGATAATGAGTAATCAATGACTGAGTTACCTGGAATGTCAAAGACGTTTCCTGGTGGGTCTCTTGCCAACATTTCCCATCTGTTACCTGCGTTGGTTGACTCTGAGAAGATAGATAGCCATCCTCTAAGGTCTCTTTCTACAAGACTGACTAATGTTCCTTGAAGTGTCAAGGTTTCGCCAGTTTGCAGGGATTGTCTGTTAAAGGTTTCATCCTCAATTCTGATGAAACGACTCTGAAGTTGTGCTTGGACACCGTGTGCATCTGCTGTTGGAAGAATGGATTCAACCCAGTTGAAACCTAAGGTTCCTAGAGCAAGTACTACTGCTAGTCCGAATACGAAAATCTTTTTTTCGACCATAGTTATCCCTAATATTCAGAAAGATAATACACGTCGTTATATGTTTTACCTTAACAACGAGGATCGATACATACAATCATGTTAATCATCAATGTATAACAATGAAATATGGGAAAAATTGATAGAATTATTTGATTTGATTTTCATTAAAATCTATTTATTACAATAATTTAAAAAATTCATATAAAAAATTCATAAAAAAACATTCATTCTAAATCTCTTACTTTATATTCCGAATTTACTTGTTAGTACACATGGCACAGATGCCCGCATTAATCCCAAAAGAAGTTGAGATTCAGAGACTTAAAAAAATCTGGCTCATCGTTATTGCTATGGGGTCCACTGCAGCATCAGTCGAAGTTGATAACTTCGTTGATGGATCACTACATCAGACATCTATCAGAGATAGTGCATTTACACCAGCACACTGGTGGTTGTATTCCCACTTCATCGCATTACCACTTGGATGGGGAGCAGCAGCAATCTATGATAGAAAAGTTCCAGTTCTTAGAGGCCCAAATAATTCAATGAACACTGGATTGAAGATGACCATTCTAGGTTACCTTGCAACCATGTTTACAATTGGTGTCAATGAGATGTGGCACTTCTGGTTTGTAGAAGAAATCTTTGCAGTTCCAAATCACTGGATGTTTAACATGGGTGTTGTAGTAGCATTCATGGGTGCACTTGCATACGTAGTTAGAGTATATGCTCGACTCGTAGAACTAGGTGCAGAAACTCCTGGAGAGAACCCATACGTTGCAGAGATGTACAAGATGGCTTTAGAAGGCAAATTGTACAGCAGAGCAATCCCATAGACAAATCGTGCAAAAGCACACTTTTTTCCTTTTTATTATTTTACAAAGACGTAGATCGTACTTGGACCCTCAGTTTAAGAAAGACTTAAAAGGATTCTGTATTAGAATAATTCCAGAATGACTCTTCCTAAAGGATTCGGTTCAGGCGGCGCTGGTGGATCATCAAGCGCTGATGTTGAACGAATGATTGGAAAACGCGTTGAAAACATGACTGGTATGATAACAATTTCATTCTGGGCAGCATGGTTAGCAACTTTTGGTGGTACTGCAGCAGGATATTTCTATTATCCATGGGCATATCCAACCCCAAGTGGTCACTTTGCATTCATCGTATTGACAATCATTGAGGCAATAGGTTACATCTTCTGTGTTAAAGTCATGGAAGAAGGTTCCAACAAAAATAGTAATGGTATCGTTGCCGGCAGCATCGCTGCAGTTACAGCAGGTACAATCTTCATATCACTATTCGTTGGTAACTAGAAGGAAAAACCCTTCAGACACTTCTTTTTCATTTTCATTTAATTCAAAAATAACGATCTCCATCATACTCTAAAATTTTATATACTGACCGTTTCTTCACCTTCATATGGTCTGGTTAAGACGATGTACACACTACTTATTCATAGTAGTAGTTGCAGTTAACTCAACTCTGTTAACAATTAATGCAGGAGACTACATCTTCTACACTGACTGGGCTTGGACTTCGTTCACGGTATTCTCAATATCGCAAACGTTGATGCTTATTGTAGGTGCAACATATTACCTAACATTTACAGGTGTTCCAGGC
>JBFIEJ010000017.1:0-21777 GCA_041603475.1 Candidatus Nitrosopumilus sp.
AATAAATTGAATTTTATTTTTTAGAAATTCTATGTTTTTTTTAACCGCAGAATTATCATACATAGATTCATGCATTGCCATACACATCAAAATTGGAATTTTTGAACCAAATCCTACTGTTAATACTGTGGAAATTGGTGTATCATCTATTCCATTTGCCAATTTTCCTAAGGTGTTTGCAGTAGCAGGATATACAATCATTAAATCTGATTGATTATAATCTGCTAATCTAATATGTTCAAGTTCACCTGTTAGTTTTGTAATTACCTCATTGCCTGTTGCCCATTTAAAATATTCAGGCTGAATTAGTTTTGTAGCAGCATTACTTGTAACACAATTTACATCTGCACCATGTCTCATGAGTAACCTTGCCAACTCTAATGCCTTGTAAGCTGCAACACTTCCAGCTACGCATAAGATGATTCTTTTTCCAGATAATTCTACTCCATAAGAACTTACAATGTCTAAAGATGGATGATCTTTTTTCTTTATCTTTTTTTTACTTGCCAATCTGCTCACGCAATTTTTCTAGTTCTGCTTGATCCATAGAAAACCAATTTTCTTGTGATGGAAACGCTTCACTTTCAACATCTTTTTTATAATTTTCAAGTGATTTTACGATATCTTCAGATAAATTCATGTATCTTTTTGCAAACTTTGGCTTTATCTTGTCGTACATTCCAAGTAAGTCTTGTATGACTAAAACTTGGCCATCACAACCTACTCCTGAACCTATACCGATTGTAGGGATACTAATGGAATCAGAAATTATTTGAGATACTTCGTGAGTAACCATCTCTAATGCAATGCTGAATACACCAGCTTCTTCAAGTTCTTTTGCATCTTCAATTAGTTTCATGGCTGAATCTTTAGTTTTTCCTTGAACCTTGTACCCCTGCGAAAGAACTGTTGTTTGAGGTTGTAATCCAATATGGCCCATAACAGGAATTCCAATATCTACAATTGCACTAATAGTTTCAGCCATGATGGAACCACCTTCAAGCTTTACTGCATCAGCTCCAGCTTTAATCAACTTTCCAGAATTATTGATAGCGTCTTCTATAGATGCTTGATATGACATAAATGGTAAATCTGATACTAACAATGAATTTTTTCTTGCTCTGCTTACCGATTCAGTAAATATACACATTTGATCCATAGTTACTGAAGTAGTATTTTCATATCCTAGCATCACCATTCCTGCACTATCACCAACTAGTAGAACATCAATTCCAGCTTTATCACAAAGAGATGCTAAGGTATAATCATAACTTGTAATTACAGAAATTTTCTTTTTCTCTTTTTTCATATTAATTATGTCTTGAGTTGTTTTATGCATATCTTGCCCTCCTTGAAAGATTATTTTTTATTTGAATAATATTTCCAGCAAGATTCTTCTTATTATTAAAATTACCAATTATTTTTTCTAGTTCTTTCTTATTCTTCTTAGACAATTTTTTTACATCCTCAATTAGTAATTCAATTGCTCTTGTTACATTATCTACAATTGTAATGTCCGCAGTTTCTGATGTTCTTGAAAGTGGATTTAGATCAAATGTGATTACAATCTTTCCAGCTTTCCTAAGTGCCATGGTTCTATCGCCATCTTCTAATGGTACTACAACTACATCTGCTGCAAATATTCCATTTTTATCTACAATTCTTCTAGCAGAATCTATTCCTGATAAATTAGTAAATGATTTTTTATCAATACCAAAAATCTCTGATGCCCCATTCTTTTTCAATGTATTAATTATTGCCTGTTTTCTTTTTTCATTTGAATAAAATAGGTTCACCTCAAGTTTTGCTTTGATTTGTTTTCCTAATCTTATTACTTGCCTAGGACACAAGGCAGCAATATTTCCATTTATTGAAATTACAGGTGTATTGGCGAGTAAAAGTTGGGCTGCTGCTGCCCTTATTGCAATCTTTGCTAATTTTCCAGTCTTTTCACCTAATAGATAATCAAATGCTTCTCCTCTCCCTTGGGCCAAAAGTCCTTCTTTGGCAACTAATCCATTATCAAAACCTGTAACTAATTTTTCTCTAATTAAAAGTGATTTTACTCTAGGATGTGATTTAGGAATTATAGGCATTAGATTTCAATTAATTAAAAAGAACTCGTGCTCCAACATTATCCAATTCTGATTTTATTATTATTCCATTTTGATATTTTTGTAATATGTCTAAAACTTTATCTTCCTCTGCTTTTGGAATCATTGTAAAAATTGTTTCTCCAAAAAGTGCTATTCCACATTTTATATTATTTTTAGATAATTCATCAACTAACTTTTGCATTCTTGGTGTCATTACATCAACATATTTTGCAAATTCTAATGACATGTCTTGAAAGTGTTTGTAATTTTTGGATTCTAGTAATTTATTAACCATTTTTCCGCCTAAACCATTAATTTGAGATAATCGTTCTTTGATGAATTTGTTTGTTGAAATTGGAGAGAAACATATCATTATAATTGAAATTTGTTCAGTACTGATTTTTTCAACCATTCCAATACCTGGAGCACCTGGTTGAACACGAATTTCAAAACCACCATGATAAGATGCGAGAACATCTCCTAAACCAGTTTTACAATTTACTTCAGCATTATGAGCAATTTGACCAATTCTTGTTTTTTCTAATTTTGTTTGAAGTGCTTGATCTAAAGCATATGATAGTGATAATGCAACTGCACTACTAGAACCTAAACCATAACCTACAGGAATTGTTATCTCATGTTCAATTTCAATAAATTTATTTGAAAATTTACCGAGTTTTAGAAATTCATTTAATACAAATTCAGAGACATCTGTTTTATCTGATTGATAACCTTTAGTTGTGATTTTAAAATTTGATCCTTCATTTTTTTTAGTATGGATTTTGACTTTTGTGGTTACACCTTGTTTAATTGAAAAACCAGCACCCATGGAACCTAAACTTTCAAAATTATTCTGATTTTCTTCTAAATGTGCTTTGAAAAAACCAGTGATATGAGCAGGACAGAATGCTGTAGCCTCCATTGATCTGAGTTTAAACTTTACACAAAATATAAGAATATGGCTTATATTAATTAAATTAGTATAAATTGACTAAATTTATTCGACGCCTACAAAGAATCGGTAGTAGCATTTTGGTATCACTTCCAAAGGAATGGGTTGATGCTAATAATTTAGAGAAAAGGAGTCAAGTTGAACTTGAAACTTGGGAAGACAGTATTTCAATTTCTGCAAATAAAGAAACCCGTCCAACAAAAGAACTTGTAATTTCTTATCCACTACCCAAAGAGGAAAACATTGTTGCCGACATTACAGGAGCTTATCTTTTGGGTTATGATGTAATTCAAATCAATTCAAGAACTATTATTCCTGGCGAAGATAGAGAAAAAATTCGTAATTCAATGAGAAGATTAGTTGGAATGGAGATCATTGAAGAAGAAGCATCAAAGATTAACATGCAATTTTTATTGGATGCAACTACACTTAATCCAGAAAAAATTCTCAAACGAATGAGTTCAATTGCTTTAGGAATGTATGATGATGCATCAAATGGATTAGTTTCTGATGATAAATCAAATCTACAAACATTATCTAAACGAGATGTTGAGGTTAATAGGCAATATTTTTTACTCGTTAGATTAATTCGAAGTACGCTTGTTGACAAAAGACTCTCAAGTGCCTATAATTTAGAAAATATTGATGTTTTAGATTATAGAGTTGCTGCAAATCTATTAGAAAACGCAGGTGATTCAATTGTTGAATTAGCTAATTCAATTTATAATTCATCAATAACTAAAGAGCATTCAAAAAAAATCTTTAATATTGTTAAGGATTTTAGTAAACTTGCAGAGAAGTCAATTAATGCATTTACAAAACCTGATAGACTTTTAGCTATTGAAGCTATATCTTTACATAAAAAATATGAAGAAAGGCTTAGTCAGCTTAGAATTACATTAGATAATAAAAAACAGATCCCAATTGATTTCTTAGATTTAATTTACATGTTTGAAAGAATAGCACAATCATGGGCTGATGTTGCAGATCTTGTAAAACCAATCTATAATGAATAATTAGTATAATTTCTTTTTTGTAGCATAAGTTAGAACTGCACAGATTGTTTTTGAATCTTGAATTTTCCCTGTCTTTATCATTCTTAACACCTTTTTCAAATCCATTTTTTCTACAGATAATATCTCATCTTCATCTAGTTTTAAATCAGAAATTTTCTTCAATCCTGAGGCTAGAAAACAATGAATTATCTCAGTATTGTATCCAATAGAAGGATAATATGTAATTAATGGAGTCATTTTTTTTGCTCTATATCCAGTCTCTTCCTCTAATTCTCTGAATGCACATTTTACTGGCTTTTCTTTCTTCTCCAAAGTTCCAGCTGGAATCTCTAAAACATATCCATGAGGAAATCTGTGTTGTTTAACAAGAATTAATTTATTATTTTCATCAAAGGCAAGCATTGCTGCTGCTCCTCTATGCTCAATCATTTCACGTTTAACTTTTCTTCCTTCTATTTTCCCATCATAAACACTTAATCCTAAAATCTTTCCTTGATAGATTTGTTTTTTCTTCACAAGAAATCATTGGTTGGGTTATTAATTAATTTGTTTGATATGTTAAATGTAATTTTGGTGATTTTTTGAAATTTTCTATTGCTTTTTCTAGCCATTTGTTATAAAATGAAATTTTTTTTGGAATGAATAAATCTGCTGTTTTTACATTTTTACTTGTTCTAACTTTTTGTGTGATTTCATCCATCTTGAATATGTTGTTACTATACATAAAAAGTACAATCTGATTTTTTGCAATAAAAGGTATTTGCAAATATAAGTCTGAAAAATTATTATTCATATTTTGTAATGTTTCCTTTAAATCTCCATTAATCCATGTAAGGATTGCATGTGGGATAAAATTATCAATTCTTTTTGGATCATAAACTAGTGTAAACTGTATTCCTTCATTTTCTTCTAATTTTTCAATACACCTAGTAATGGTTTTAGTAGACATGTTAGTATTTTTAGCAATTGTTTCAATTTTTTGTCTTGGATCTTTAATTAATTCTTCTAAAATTTCCAAATCCGTTTTTGTTAAATTAGAATTGTATCCTGGATTTTCAGCTTCAAAAATTGATAAAACTCTAACATCCTTCATCAGTTTTTTTGCTAATTCAATTTTTTGTTCTAAATTCTCTTTTACAACAATACTGCAAACTGTAATTCCTCCAACACAAGGAACTACGAAATTTGGTTCACCAACAAGACTTACTTGTTCTAAAATTTCGTTTAGATTCTCACCTGAAACTACAATGTATAATACTCCATAACCTATCACTGGAGGCTCTACTTTGATGAAAAAATTTTCAATTATCTTTTTTACCTCCATTTTTTTAATTCTAGCACGTACTGCTCCACCTGATATTCCTAATTCAATTCCAATTTGTCTGTCTGATTCTCTGCAGTTATTTAACAATCTACTAAGAATCCTCATATCTAAATTGTCCAATCTATCACCTCAAAAGCCTCACTAAGATATGAAATTTACCTATATCATATAAAATTGTCTATTATTTAGCACTATGAGTATAATACATTAAATAATAGACTATTTTAAGAATTTTTGTGGAATATAGGCTAAGATTAGCAAAAAGGATGTTATTCAACAAAAAAGGGAGTTTAATTGGTGCAGTATTAGCTGTCACAATTGGAATTCTAGTAATTCATGTAAACTTTGTAATTTTTCAGGGACTCTTTGATGCAATTGTTAGAGACATTAGTGATTATCGAAATGGAGATATTCTTGTAACTGATGATGCCGATTTCATTGACAAGTCTGATTTGTCTCTTGTTAACTGGTTTGAAAGAATCCCATATGTTGAAGCTGCAACTCCGCGGCTTTCATCGACGGCAGAAATGAATATGACAAAAAATGGAAAATTAATCGAAGAAACTAGGGTTCCTATTGTTGGAGTTGATCCATTTAGAGATATTTTAGCATCTACTGTAGCTCAAACTGTTAAAGATGGTTCCTATGTTTTTTCTAGAAATTCTATTGTGTTAGGATCAAATGTTGCAAGAGATCTTGGAGGAGCTCAAGTTGGAGATAGTGTTAAAGTTCTAGTAGTTGATAGATTTGGTCAAGATCAAATTAGAAGATTCACTGTTTCTGGAATTGCTCAATCACCTGGAGGTCAGGGATTTGATTATACTGCCGTAGTACACATTGATACTTTACGTGATATGATGAAGAGACAAGGTGATTCGGGTTCATTAATAGTAAAACTCAATGATCCATCAAAGGCTTTTGAAGTAAAAGAATTCTTTTTGAGATCATTTCCAAATGATGATTTCATTGCAGAAACAATAGAAGAATCTGCAGAACAACAACTAGCTGGTTTTAGATCTGGTATTGCAATGATTAACATGATTGGATACTTTGGTATGATGTCATCTGCATTTGCAATTGTTACTATTCAAATGATGTTAGTAAATGGAAAAACTCGTGAAATTGGTGTAATGAGAGCAATAGGTGCTAAAAGAAAGGATATCTTAATTATATTTATTTTTCAGGGTATGATTATTGGTGCAATAGGTGCTGGAGTAGGAACCGCTGCAGGGTTAGGTTATACATTTTATGCTAAAGAAACAAAAATGTCTTTTAACAATAGTCTCCCTCTAGAAGTATCATATAATTGGGAAAAAATTATTCAAACAGCACTAACATCATTTATTTTGGCAATTATTGCATCCTTGTATCCATCCTATAGAGCGACGAAATTGTTACCAGTGGAGGCGATGAGAACTGTCTAAGGTACTTGAAATAAACAATTTAACCAAAATTTATGGTGAAGGTGAAAATAAAGTAAAAGCCCTTGATAATGTATCATTTTCTATCGAGAAAGGAGAAATTGTTCTCATTGTAGGAAGCTCCGGTTCGGGTAAATCCACACTACTTAACATGATTGGCTTATTGGATCGTCCAACCAAAGGAAAAATTTTCATTGATGGAATTGACACTACAACACTTAATGATAATAATATTTCATCATTTAGAAATAAAAAATTAGGATTTATCTTCCAATTTTCAAATCTACTGACTGATCTTTCCGTTTTAGAAAATATTTTGTTACCAAGACAAATTGCAGGTACAAATCACACAGCAGAAAAAGAAGCACGAGAAATTCTTAAGGCTGTTGGATTAGAAGATCAGATAAATAAACGTGCCAATAAAATTTCTGGTGGACAAGCTCAAAGAGTAGCAATAGCTAGAGGACTAATCAATAAACCATCAATTGTTTTAGCTGATGAACCAACTGGAAATCTTGATTCTGTTACATCAGAAACTATAGTTCAATTAATGAAATCAATGGCAAAAAAACTCAATCAAACTTTCATTATAGTTACTCACGATAGAGAACATTTTGGTGATGTTGATAAAGTAATTACAATAAAAGATGGCCGTGCGTTTGAAGGTGACTTACCATCAGAAATGGAGATTGTAGTATGATGAATCTGAAATTATTATTTACGTTATTTGTAATTGGTCTTGCGCCATTTCTTTTTGATTATTCTTATGCTCAAATAAAATCTGGAGGATTTGGCCAATCTCCTTTTGAGAGAGATTTTGGTGATGTAAAATTTTTAGATGCATATTTTGGAACAATTAATGAAAAAATTGAAGTTGAAGGTGGAGATAGCAATGTTCCATTTACAGTAGTTTTTGCAAATGTTGGAACTCAGGATATTACAGGAATTCGTGGTCAATTATCATTACCATACGGTTTTTTTGCATCAGATGGTCCAGGCTCAATTATTTATGCTGACAGTGATTCTAATTCTTTAGCTGGTAACAACTTTCATCTGACGTTTTTTGTTAGTATTGATGATTCTGTAAAAATTCAACAATATCCGGGAACTGTAAAAGTTGATTATTCTAGATTAAGAGAATCAGGCGTTAGGACCGCCTTTGCAGACTTTGATTTCAAGGTTACAGGGGATAGTGTAATTAATGTAAAAGCATTAAATCCATTCCTTACATCTTTAAGAACAAATAATGTAATAATTGAAATATCAAACGATGGAACTGCACCAATTTCTGGTGTTGATATTACGGCAACCAATACACAAACAGAACTTGCCTCTACATCATCATCTACTACTAATGTAGAAAATGTAGTAATCTTAGAATCTAGTTGGGATGTTGGACAAATTAATCCTAAAACCTCACGACAACTTACTGCAACAGTATATGTTCCCGAAGGACTAAAAGGTGATACATTAAGAATTCCATTATCTATTTCATATTATAATACACATGGTGATCTACATAAAATATCTAAAATTGTCGATTTTTACATTAAGGGATTAATTGATCTAACTGTTTTCAATGTAGAAGTAATTGAACTGTCTGGAACACAAATGGTAGTTGGTGAAATTATTAATGAAGGAAACCAAGATGGGTTATTTGGATTTGTAACTCTTGAAGCTCGTGGTGATTCTAACATAATTTCCAACACTCAATTCATCGATGAGATTGAAGTTGATGCACCTGTTCCATTTAATATCCCGATTAAATTTGATGGTGAACCAAAATATGGAGAACATGAAATTACAATCACTGTAAGATACAAAGATAGTACAAGAGATGAGGTATTTTTAACACATGATGCAACTATCGTTGTTGAAGAACCATCTAACAATGATCAAAATACTCCTGATTATACAATGATCATTATTCCAATAATTATAATAGTTGGAATTGGAATTTACATTATTCGAAGACGCAAAAAGGCCAAAATTGAGGCTAGTTAAGAAAAAATAAATAAATCTTAATTGAGGAAAATAGTTTAATTAAAAATGAGATTAAGCATTATAGTTCTCATTTGCGTTTTAGTAGTAGGAAGTATTGTAATTGCCTTGGGGTTTCTAACTAATCAAGACTTTACACATGAATCTACAATTCCAAATCAATATGAAAATCTAGAAAATTACAAAAATGAACTAGAAAAAATAAATCAGTACAATCAGAAAGTTTTAGAAGATCTTCAAGATAAGTTTGAAAATTCAGATGATGTTCATTTAGAGCAACTAAAAAAAGAGATCGCAATTATAAAACAAGTAATTGATGAAAACAAAGCCGAACTTGAAGAGGTTATCCAAAAATTGTCCAAAATGAAAACTTCACCTTAACTAATCCAATTTCCATTTTTGGGAAATTTACATTATCATTATATCATATATTCTTAGAATTATGTTGGGTATGGGAAAGGGTATTTTTCTATTTCTTGTAGGGAGTATAGTGGGATTTATCACAACTCCTCTTTTGTAAAGATAATTTCTTTCTAAATTCATATAGTAATCATAAAAGATCTATTTGTTGGAGACCCATCAAAGACTTTCAATTATTGGATTACTTTTACTAATTGTAACATTTCTAATTAATCATTACCATGAAACTGATCATCCTGATACCGAATTTAATTATGCATATGTTTCTGGTATAGCAATGTTAATAGTATTTTCAATTAGCTTTGTAATGTTTACAAAAGATCATTTGAATTAATCCTGTTTTTTATTATTTAATAGATGGTGTGAGGTCATTTGTAGGGAACAAGCCTCCATCCTATCTATCAAAAACATTTCAAAGTTTTTTGCATAAAAGAGACTCGTAGAAATCATCAGTGAGTACTAAATACTATTTTCTAGTGTTTATTTTAGCCGTCATCAAAATACAATTCGTTCTTGATCTTAGGCTGAAACTAATTCCACTCGCGTAAGATTATATGCAATTAGTGGATCTTGCTTTTATGCCAGGGGATGAAATAGAGGTCCCAAAGGAATTACGGGAATTTATGCTAGAGGAAGCTGAAGAAACATTCCTTGGACAAAAAAATGGCGCCAATAAACAATACCGTTATGGTAATTTACACATTAGAGAATATGATGACAAATTTTTAATTCATAACGACAAAGTTGATCCTAGAAAAGATCCTGTGGGACATTTGGTTCATGATGCACCTGAAATTCTAGTAGGTTTGGCTTGTGCAATTTTTGGGGGAACTAAAGTTTCTAAAACAATTTTCAATAAAAAATCACCATCGCTTTCTAATAGAATGATTTCATCAATTCTTGCTGGATACTTAGGATATGCTGCAACCAAAAAAATAAAAAATTATTTGGAGTGAATTGAATGTCTGCTTTTAGAACAATCCAAGTTTTTTTTAAACTAGTACCTTCAATACTTGCATTAAAAAAAGATAGGAAAAAATGGATTCAAAAAGATGGAAAAGAACTTGATTTAGAGGATTTTAGAAATAATGCTCGTAAAGTGCTATCCACATTCATTTCATTAGGACCCGTTTACATAAAATTAGGACAATGGCTTTCTTCGAGGGCCGATATTTTACCTCAACCTTATTTGGAAGAGCTTGCAAAACTTCAGGATAGTGTACCGTCTGCACCATTTAATCAAGTAAAACCAATAATTGAAAAAGATCTTGGATTAATAGATAGTAAATTTGAAAGTATTGATCCTAATTCAATTTCAGGTGCATCGCTAGGACAAGTTTACCGTGGATCTGTTTCTGGACAACAAATTGTAATTAAAGTGAAAAGACCAGGAATTGACAAAGTTGTAGAAGAAGATCTTAAAGTTTTGAAGAAAATTCTTCCACTAGCTTTGAGATTTGTAGATCCAAATTTACGTTATTCTGCAAAAGCCATGCTTTCTCAATTTATTGAAACTATTCACGAAGAAATGGATTATACCAATGAGTTAGAAAATCTTAAAAAAATCAAAAATGATCTGGAACAAAATGATAATGTTGTAGTGCCATCAGTTTATGATGATTTATCATCCAAAAATGTCCTTACTATGGAATATCTTCCTGGAATTAAGGTAACAAATGTACAGGCTCTAAATGAAAAAGGAATTGATAGAGAACAATTGGTAATTGATGTCCATAAGGTATTCTTTACAATGCTCCTAAAACATTCAATTTTTCACGCAGATCCACATCCAGGCAATATTTCAGTTACTGAAGAGGGAAAACTCATTTTATATGATTATGGCATGGTTGGACACATTAACAACGAAACTAGATTTAGATTAATCCGATTATATCTTGCTCTAGTTGAAAAAAATCCTCCAAGAGTAGTTAATGCTATGAATGACTTGGGAATGTTAACTCCTGGATATAATAGAACTGTTATCGAAAAAGGAATAGATCTTTCAATCCGTGCAATGCATGGAAACAAACCTGATGAAATGGAAGTTCAAAGTTTGATGGAACTTGCAAATCAAACAATGAGTAAATTCCCATTTGTTCTACCAAAAAATTTAGCATTGTATATGAGAATGGCATCAATCATTGAAGGAATATACAAAACTCATAATGTTGATTTTAAATTTGTAAAAGTTTTAAAAAAAATATTAGAAGAAGAAAATCTAATTCCACGAGCTTATGTTGAAGAATTAAAAATTTCCTTTGATAATTTTTCTAAATCCATTGATTATGCAATTAAACTTGGACCTGAAATGCAAAAAATGATGGATGAAGTTCAACTATATCTGAAAAAAGGTAGACCAGCAGTATTTATTGGTGGAAGTATTTTTGCCTCTGCAGCTTTTATCGGTTCAACAATATTATATCAAACAAATGAAACATTTGGAATAATTGGAATGATTGCTTCAGGAATTATTGTTATCAGTTCTGTGTTACTAAGAAAATACTAGATCATTCTATTGAAACATTCTTTCCTTTCTTTACTATGGGAATGATTACTGTAAGAACACCATTCTCATATTTTGCAGATTCAATTTTTTCTTCTCCTACTTTAACATCAATTGGTAATCTAAGTTTTTTATCAATTACATTAGGCCTCTGATTGCAAATTAATTCTAATTTTTCTTTTTCATTGATCTCTTTATGTGCCTTGATGGAGAGAATATCTCCACATTGTGTCAAATTGATATTTTGTTTTTTAAATCCAGGAATATCAATAACAACTTTGAGCTGATTTTCATTTAGATACATATCAACTGGTGGCAAAACAAATTCATAGAATTCTCTTGATTTATTTCCAATTTCTTTGATTACTTCTTTGACTAATCCCATTTTGTGTTATATGCTTAATTTTTGGTTATAAATCTTGTATTACACATCCATCTTCAATTTGATAGGTATCCATAATATGGAACTTTTCTAGAGGTAACAACTCTGTAAGTCTCTTGGATAAATCTGAAGAGTAAACCTTAATGCGTAACTTTACAAATTAGAACAGATTGGTTTGTTTCAGATGTGACGGAAAAGGCCAGTACAAGAACGAATTTGGTTTAATGGAAAAATGTGAGTCATGTCAAAAAAAGGAAATGGCCTTTGAAAAGATAGATGCTGAACCAAATTTAGATGAAGAAGGATATTGAAAAAATCTAATTTTCTTTGTATTTTGATTAAATGTAAAAAACTCCAAGCCTGTAAAGATGAAACTCTTTAGAGGATTCTTGAAGGATACAATTCATTGTTGTTTCTGATATATATCAATATAGCAAATCTGTTTAGAATTTATACAAAAAAGAAAAGTAGAACACATGCAAAAAAATCTAGATTCTTCTGAAATCATACCTTCTGAATGGTTATTGATAAATCAATTTCTACATGATCTAAAACAAATTGATTCTCCATGTGTATCTGTTTATTATCCTTATGGCAAGGAACAGGAAACAATATCATTAGTACAGGAAACAAAAAGATCTGAATCACTGGAAAAAATAGAATCAAAAATTGAACAAAGAATAATAGAACTTAAAAAAAATCCTTCATCTGCAGGGAAATTTACAAGAACTTTTTGTATTTTTGGTTGGATAAAAAATGGCAAAGTTAAGATTAAAGAAATTGGAACTTCGCAAAAACTACCATATGTCTATATGGCAAGTAAAAAGCCTTTCATAAAACCATTCATTGATATTCTTAAAATTAATCATGATGTTTTATTGGTAACACTTGATCAAAAAACTGCAAGAATACAGAAATTTTATGGGAGTAAAATTGTTCAAGAGTCTAAACTACGAATTGATTTACAAGGAAGGCATAGAAAAGGAGGACAAAGCCAAGGACGATTCTTAAGAGCGAGACAGACAAAAATTCATGTTTTCTTCAAGAACGTTGCAAACAAAGTTAAAATGATGGATTCAAATTCTGAGTTGATTTTGTTAGGTGGGATTGGGCCTGCAAAAATGGAATTTTATGATGAACTTGATTCTGAATTGAAAAAAAAATGTCGATTTGTTGAAACCTTGTCCTTTTCTACTTCACTAAGAGACATTGAAAAGAAAATCATTCATCACTTGTATCAACATAGAAGAAAATATGTTGCAGAAATCATTGAAAAATATGAAAATCTAGTCAAAGATGGATTGACTGCTAAAAGAAATAATGTTATTTACAAGGCATTAGAAATGGGCGCAGTAGACACTTTGATTGTCTCTACTAATTATTACTCCAATCCCAAATTTAAAAATATAATGAAAATGTTAGAGATTGCAAAAAATACATCGTGTAAAATTGAATTTGCAGCATCTCAAAAAATAATTAAAAAACTGGAAATTAATGATTCAGTTATAGCGATACTTCGATATAGAATAAAGTAATTCAAAAATATCTTTAATTCTATTTGATTTGGGGCTTTTTTTAGACCCAACTTTGCTCTACTGGTCCAGTCTGGTTCAAACCATTTAGCGTACAAGAGAGGAAAATTCATGAATATATGGGCAAATTATGTGATATACAAACATGAGTCTAGTCTAAACCTTGATAGATTTTTAATCAATTAATTTCCCAGTTTTGATAACTTATGATAATTGTAATTGAAGGTGGAGATCAAGCAGGCAAGTTAACACAATCAACGTTATTAAAAAAAGCACTTAAAAAAAGAAAGATCAAAACAAAACTCTTTCATTTTCCTGACTACAAAACACCAATTGGAAAAGAAATTCGAAAATACCTTGATGGAAAACGGAAATTCCCTCCCCAAGTTATTCACTGTCTTTTGGCTGCAAATAGATGGGAAAAACTTAACGAAATCAAATTAGCTCAGGAAAAAAATTCTGTACTAATAATGAATCGATACTATCATTCTAATCTTATTTATGGCATTGCAAATGGTATGAATCAGAAATGGCTTGAAAATCTTGATAAGGGACTTCCAAAAGAAGATCTTGTAATTTTACTTGATGTAACACAAAAAGAATCATTTCGAAGACAGAAAACACACAGAGATAAATTTGAAAAGAATGAGGAATTTTTAAAAAAAATCTCAAAAATTTACAAAACTATAGCAAAGAAAAAACGCTGGAAGATAATTGATGCAACAAAATCCAAACAAGAAGTACATGATGAAATTTTGAAAACATTTTCAAAGAAATTAGGAATATGAAAAAAAATTATCTAGACATAATTGATCCAATTCATGATTTTATTCGAGTTTATGAACATGAATTAGTATTAATTGATAATCCAATTTTTCAGAGACTAAGAAGAATTAGACAACTGTCTGGTGCTCATTTAACATACCCTGCTGCACAACACACACGATTTGAGCATTCACTTGGTGTCATGCATATTGCTAGTCAAGCAGGACATGCACTAAATGAAAAAGGTATTATCAAATCTGATGACATTGAGATTTTAAGATTAACAGGATTACTACATGATATAGGGCATGGTCCATTTTCTCATCTGTTTGAGGAAATACTCCAAGAAAAAAAAATTTCACATGAAGATTTTGGCAAATCAATAATTTTAAAATCTGAAATTGGTGACAAATTATCAAAAAATGGTTATGATAAAAAACTCATTACCAAAATAGCATTTGGAGATTCAAAATCTCAATACATGAATGAGATAGTTTCAGGTGCTCTAAGTGCGGATATGATGGATTACTTGCTAAGAGATGGTTATTTTACGGGAGCAGAGCATGCAAAGATTGATCATAAAAGAATCACACAATCCCTTGATGTACATCAAAAAAAACTGGCACTAGAGAGATCAGCACTATATTCTTTTGAATCTATGATGCATTCTAGATATCAAATGTTCAAAGCAGTTTATTTTCATAAAACTGTCAGAGCTGCAGAAGTAATGCTTCTTGAGGCATTAAGACTATCAAATGATGAATTTGGTTTTACTTCTTTTAAGCTAAATGAATTTGTCAATCTAACAGACGAATATGTATTGACATCATTGATTTCTTCAAAATCTCAAAAATTAAAACGAGCTAGACAATTTGCATTAGATTATCAAAACAGAAAATTGTTAAAGTGTGTTTTTGAAAGAATTTTGACTGGTAAATCTAACTTAAAAAAGACTAAAACTGCTGAATTGAGAACTACCCTTTCTAAAAAATCTAAAGTTGATGAAAATGAAATCTTTGTAGACAGCTCAGTTACTCCATCCATCCCACTTGCACCTTCTAAAAATGAGTCAAAATCAATAATTCTGATTACTAACGAAGATGGTAAATCTTCTGCAGTTGAGATGCCAATTTCAAAAATTCCAGTCGTCTCAGCAATTTCAGGATTTATGAATATTCTTAGAATTTATACTCATCAAAAGAACAGAAAAAAAGTTGAAATTGCTGCTAAATCTATCCTTGGTGAACTGAAATGAAAAAGAGGATTGTCATCAAATTGTCAGGGCGAGTTTTTGGAATGGATAATGTTAAACTTCTAAAAGATTATGCACAATTTCTAGTCAAAATAAGTAAAGTTTGTCAACCAATCATTATTGCAGGAGGTGGAAATATTGCTAGACACTATATTTCACATGCTCGATCATCTGGTGCTGATGAATCCACACTAGATGAATTGGGAATTGAAATTTCTAGATTAAATGCAAAACTTTTGATATATGCTCTAAAAAATAAAGCATATTCTCATCCGCCTACAACATTACAAGAAGTAAGACATGCAGTTGATGATGGATTAATTGTGGTAGCAGGTGGGTTGCATCCTGGTCAGAGTACAAATGGTACTGCTGCCTTGATAGCTGAAAAAGTTAAGGCAGAACAATTTCTCAATGCAACGGATGTAGATGGGGTTTATGATATGGATCCTAACAAATTCAAAAAAGCAAAAAAATTCAAACGAATTGAACTTAAAAATTTAAAAAATATGTTGGTTCATGAAGATTCTGTAGCAGGTGGTTATGACCTGATGGATATAGTGGCCCTAAAAATCATCGAACGCTCAAAAATTAAGACTCGAATCTTAAAAGCTAGCCCAAAAATTATTGAAAAAGCAATCAAAGGTGACGATGTAGGCACCGAAATTATTCTACCATCAAAATAATTATTCAGATATTTCGTTTTGAATTGTAGGTCTGGTTTCTGTCCAAATTTTTATCTCCTTTCCTGCATATTCTGCCATTCCAGAATCACGAAGTTTTTTGAAAATTTCTAGCGCTTTCTCTTTTTCTAATGCCTTTGATTGTACCTTTGTAAAACCATCTTTATCTACAATTATTACAACGTGACCATCTTCAGAATTAATTACTGCTGTAAATTCTTCTTCGCCGACTGGCTCAAATTTTCCATCAACTTTTTTAGTAGTTAATGTCATCATTGCAAATCCCGCAACTTCAAACATTTTCATTTGTGATTTGCTGGCTCTTTGTTTTCCTTGTTGCACTGCTTGAAAATATTGCATATTTTTCTTTCCTCCCAATGATATAATAACTATCTTAAAAATTGATTAAAATCTATAATTTAAAAAAACAATCTTTTAAAAATTTAATATTTTTCAATAATTTTCAACTTAAGGATTTACTGTTTGTTGGGCTCTATCTCGTTTACAGAAATTACAATATTCTTCTTTGGAATGGCTGTTTATTGGAGTTAAGCAATCATGACAATATTTCATATATGTTAGAATTGAACCAAGTATATTAGGAAACTACCATATTATGCATAGTTCTAATTGGTATTTTGGGATTCTAGGTTACCATATCTCAACATTTAAGACATCAGATAGGTATGAAAAATTATGAATCCTAAAATTTTTGTTGGGGCAGCAGTTGCAGGACTTGCTGTAATATTAGGTGGTATTCTTTTGATGGGACCATCAATGATCATTGAATCTGAAGAAATGCAATCTGATTCTACTCAAAATACTCCGCAAATCAAACCCTTAGAAGTAACACTAGATGATATTTCAGTTACAAAAATTTCAGAGCGTTCTGCAACAATTGAAATTGCATTTAAAATTTCAAACCCTAATTCTCGATCTATGATAGTTCAAACAATGGATTATCAATTATTTGAAACAGGTTATTCTGATACCGAACAAATTTCAGGTGGTCAAATTGGAAGTAGACCAGAAGGAATGGTAGAATTTGGATCAAATTATTATACTCTTCTAGGAGAGAATGCAATTACTCTTAGAGACAAAATTATTTTGAGAAATTCTGGAAATACTCCTGAATTATGGTCTGCTTTAGAAAGCGATTCTGCATCTTGGAGGGTATCTGGTGATGTATTTTACAATCTTAGCTCAATGACAAGTGGTCAAGAGAATGAACTTCACTTTGAGTTCACAAAATAGTCTATAGTATCATAAAATCCAAAAATTATGATAATTTGTTTTTAGCGAAAAATTATTGGCAAAGTTATAAAAGCCCGTTAGATGGTTTTTTATCAAATGGCAGAAGCAGGTATGGCCGCATATGGCGCAGCAGCTGGAGTCGCAATTGCACTAGCAGTAGTGTGTTTCGCTCTACGTGGTAAAGGACATCCAGAACCACTCGATTAAAAGGAATAATTCCTTTACAATATTTTTAATTTATCTTAACTAATCTTTGTTGCCCAATCCCAACATTTCAGATAGGGACATTTGCTTGGTGTTTTTCTTTTTTGTAAAACACCTCTCATAATATTGGCAATCAGAACAATCAATTGAAGGCTCCAAAATTGGAGTCTTTCTTTCTTTTAGGAGATTATTTAGAACTCTTACTCTTCTGATTACTTCTTCAAACATCTTTTTGTTTCTAGTAAGGGAAAATGTTGTCTCTTTTCTATCTCCAGAAATATAAACAATAATTCCATCATCTTTATCATAAATCCACATACATGCATTCAGATATAGGACATCATTAGCATTAGGGCTTTCTAAATCAGTAGTTGCTGCTCTGAATAATAGAATAGAATCATCTACTATCATATCGACTTGTCCCTTTAGTTTAATGTCATCTATAGCAAATTCTTTGGGTTCACTACCATACTGTAATTTTCTTAATAATCCTGAAAGAAGCTCGTTAAATCCACGTCTTTCAATCTCAAGTGGTTCGATTCGGTCATAATATGAGCGTCTTAAACAATGTGCTACCTCCTGAAGATGGATTTTTTGAATATTTTCAGCATCAATATCTATCTCTAATTCTTTTCCGATAGATCCCAGAGCGCTTTCAATAATCTTTCGAAAATCTCTATCTCCCATCATGATACATCAAATTCCTATATGTCCACTTATAGTTTAGCTCATAAATTGAGTTATTCTTTTTGAAATTCTTCCTGAAAATGCCAAAATCACGAAATGAACACCAAAACCAATTAGGGCTCCAATTAGAAGCTCGCCTGTGAAATAATAAATTCCTAGGAATATGCCTAGTGAAGGCAATGTGAAGATCATTGCTAAAAATGAACTAACCCAAATTAATCTAACTAGTACCTCAGTAGTAACTTCATTTTTTTTCTTTGGAAATTTGAACATTTTTGAATTCCTAATCTTCTTGTAAAATTAGTTTAGACATTGTAGTCTCAGTAGGGATTTTTTGTTCAACTGCAAATGCAATTGCTGCAAGATTTCTTACTTCAAATGATGTTAATTTTGTAATTCCTACAATTGTTGCAAAACTAAACATCTTTGTAAATGATCTTAATGATGTATTGTAAATTAACATCTCAAATGCTCTTTCAAATTCAGCAATAGCATCTAACTCATTTTCAACTTGAGGAACCAAGTCTTTGAATTTTGTACTAGATAATTCATTAAAGGCATCTCTGACTGTAGCTGCTGCCATCATTCTTGAAAGCAATTCTCTTGCAGGAGGACTAGTTGAAATGATCAAATCTTGAATCTGTTCTTCTTGTAATCCCCAGAATTTTCCCCTAATGACACTTAGAATATTGTAGAAATCAATATCCAACGCAACCAATTTTGTTGCTTCTTTATCAGAATAGTTTTTCATCGCCCCAGCAAGATGTTGGAATAATATTTTATCAAAATAAGTATCGAAAACTTGAACATTCTTTTTTTCATTGTACAATGCTGCAGCCTTTGCAATCTCTTCTCCAAATTTTACAGAATTTAGACTTGCAACTGTTTCCTCAACATCTTTTGCAACTAGAGCTTTGATCACTACATCTCTTTGCTTGATTAATTCTTCAGCATGAAGATTGATGTGAGTTTCAAGCTCTTCTTGGGATTTTCCTAGAACTTTGCCTTTTAAAATTAATTTAAGATTTGAAATTATGAATTTCATATAATATGCCTCTAAAACTCCAGCATTTCCTGAAGTTTTAGCAATTGAATAATGAATGTCTGCTAGTTTACTTCTAAGAGCAGATTCGATATTTTGTGAAGTATATGGTTTTTGAACATCAGCTACTGCATCAGCATAAACAGTATTTTTGATTCTAGTCATTAATTCCTCCAAGTCTCTGGATTCAGCAAGTGTTTGAAAATCTGCTTTTGAAAGTAATTTACCCCTCTTACTGTAGGCTTTAACTGAGGCATAGACATTCTTTGAACCGCCCATTTCGATCAATCTCAATAGGCAACTGATTTTAATGTTTGGCGATCTACTCTAGGAACAATTTATGTAATTTTATCTAAAAATCTGATTGCTTCATCTTTTTCCTGTTTTGATAGTTTCACAAATGCTGAAAGTATCTCTTTTTGAATAAGTAATGATTCATCAGATACTTCCCTTAACTTTGATAGATCAAAAGGAAGTAGTTCCTTTATCTTACTATCACAATATGCTTTGACATATTTCTGAAATATTGAATATGTGAAATTTGGGCTAGTTTTAAGAAGACTTGATAGGATCGATTCGAACTCCTTTTCAGATGACTCAGACTTTGAAAAAAATTCTTTTAGTAAATTTTCTCTATTCTTTATCTCACTAATTGAGAGAGCTATTAGAAGACCTTTTCGAGTTAAATGATAATATGGAATTCCTTTTTCCTGAAGAGCTTTGGGGCCTCTTTTAAGAGGTAATCTTCCATCTTCTTCTGCAATTTTCATGGGAAGTAAAATCTCATCCATATCACGAAAAATTCCTGAATAGATATTCTTCCAAGTAATCCCGTGTTTTTTTGCTATTCTCTGAGAAATCCCAGTCCTAGTTCTCTCAGCTGGGTTGACATTGCTAGCAAGAATCGAAATTATAGATCTTTGTCTATTTGCCTCACCGGTCAAATCACTACCTTTAGTTTTGAAAGTATCAAAAATAGCTAGTCTAGTATCAGATTTTACCTTCATTTTTTCTCCCATGACATGATTTTCATTTTTTATGTTAGTATCAGAATATACTAAAATATAATAATTTACTTTATTGATAATTTTAAGGTCTTCAACCCTTAAATAATTTTCAATTTCGATAAATTTAATGAATTCTAGGAACTACAAGTATGCTCTATTACTTGTAGCCGCAGTATCCATCACAGCAGCAGGTGCTATGTCACAGGCATATGCACAAAGTGTTGAAGATGGAATGGACGGATATGTAAAAGGTACCAGTGGAATTTACACTGGTAACCCTAACGAATGTTGGTTTGATGACGGCGAAGGCGGCATGCTACCTTGTATGATAGATACAGGAGATACAGCATGGATGCTTACAGCAACATCATTAGTACTCTTCATGTCCCCAGGTGTCGGTTTCTTTTATGGCGGTCTCGCCAGATCAAAGAACATCGTCAACGTACTTGGTATGACCTTAATCGTAATGGGTCTAATGTCAGTACAATGGGTTCTATGGGGTTACTCACTAGCATTTGGCGGAATAGATTCTGATGCAAACTTATTCATGGGTAATCTAGACTATGTTGGTTTCAACATGGTATCAGCTTGGGCACCTCTCGGTGAAGTAGGTCCATGTCATGATACTTGGTCTGCAGCTTATCAAATGAATGAATTCAAAGAAGGGGACTATTGTAGTCAAGGTTGGCCAGGTACAGTACCTCACCAACTATTTGCAATGTTCCAAGCAACCTTCGCAATCATTACACCAGTTCTAATTATTGGTGGCTTGATTGACAGAATCAAATTCAGCGCATTAGTAATATTCGTACTCTTATGGGGAACCTTCGTTTATGACCCAATCGCACACTGGGTCTGGGGAGGCGGATACATAGGAGGAGGTTCAATAGACCTTGATCCAGACTTATCTCCATCATATGCATTAGACTTTGCTGGTGGTACTGTAGTACACATATCTTCAGGATTCGCTGCATTGGCAGGTGCCTTAGTCCTTGGTAGAAGACTTGGATATGGCAAAGTTCCAATGGAGCCACATAACATCCCAATGGTAGTCCTCGGTGCAGGAATTCTATGGTTCGGATGGTTCGGCTTCAATGCAGGAAGTGAAGTTATGGTAGACGGCATTACCGTCAGCGCATGGACTGTTACAAATACAGCAACTGGTATGGCTGCAGTCACTTGGGTGCTCATGTCTTGGGCACACACAGGAAAACCAAGTGTCGTAGGAGCTGCATCAGG
>JBFIEJ010000018.1:0-21741 GCA_041603475.1 Candidatus Nitrosopumilus sp.
AATTCCAGATATGAAAACGCTTGAAAAAGATGCAAAAAAGACATTATTGATTTGTATACCAAAATCATCTGATCTAAAAACTATTCGAGATAAGATAAACCAATTAGAAAAAATTCAACCAGAAAAAGAAAACATATGGGTGGTATTATCAAATCACATAGATGTGGGAAAGAAATCCTTTGTGTTATCTAAAGAAAAAAACACCTTTTCAAAAATTATCTTTGAGATTGCACAATTTAGTAATGTTGGAGGTTCCAACAAGTTCAAAATCTTACGTGTATGAATAAAAAATATGTGAAAATAAAATCCTAATCTCGCGTTATTTTATCAAACACACAACTAGCTGTAAGATCTCCTGTAACATTAACCATAGTTCTAATCATATCTAAAATTCTATCTACAGAAATTAACAACAATATTCCGACTGGTGGGATACCAACGGTTATGAGTATTGTAGACAAGACAATTACACCAGCTCCAGGTACTGCAGGTGTTCCAATAGAAGCCAAAAGCGAAGTAATTATTATCACTATGATAGACAGTATGCTCAATTCAATTGCAAAGAGCTGTGCCAAAAAGAAGACTGCTATTACTTGATACAGAGCAGTTCCATCCATATTCACAGTAGTTCCAAGGGGAATTACAAATTTTGAGACACGTGTATCTATCTTAAGATCATCTTCTGCGGTCTTTAATGTCACAGGCATTGTTGCCATTGAACTAGCTGTTGAAAAGGCTAAAGTTTGGGGATTGCGAAATTTTGAAAAAGTAGAAGATATTGGTCTTTTTGCTACAAACTTTAAGATCAATGTGTACACTAGCAACATGATTCCAAGACCAAGAACTACGGTTCCCATATATGCTCCAAGTCCGGCCATTGTTCCTATACCAACTTTGGCAACCATACCAACTATCAACCCAAAAACGGCAAATGGCACAATCTTCATGGAAATGAGTAGAATGTGTAGTGTAATTTTTTGAATTGATTCTAGCAAATCAAGTACTGGTTTGACTGACTCTTTTGGAAGAACAGTCATTGATAGTCCTACAATGAGGGCCATTACCAAGATGCTAAACATCTGTCCTTCAAGATAAGAAGCAATTGGATTTCTTGGAATAATATTAGAAACTACATTTGGAATATCATCTAAGGAAAAACCATCTGTGACTATCAAATCATCTTCAGAAAGATCATGCGTTTCTTGGAGTGCAGTAAGGTCCAAAATACTTCCAGGAGCTATTAATGATGCAAGCAATACAGCTACAAGTATTGCAATTGTTGTAGTAATTACAAAATAAATGCCAATTCCAAATCCTAGAGTTTTTATTTTATCTTTTGCCCCTAAATTAGCAATAGCTACTACAATTGATGCAAAAATTAATGGAACAATAATCATTAAAATTACACTCAAAAATATGTTAGCTGGGATTTTCAGATAAGAGGATAAAGAATCTAAAGTATCATCATCTAAGCCAAAACCAATATCATCTCCTAAAATTAACCCGACTCCAAGTCCAATGAGCAAAGATAGTATTACTTGGAGCCACAAGTTTTTGAAAATATAATTTTTAAATGTCATTTAATTCACTTTAAAATTAATTTCATGTTAAGATTTTTTTTAAAAATTTTGTACATGGATGAGTCACTCATATCTTTAATAAAAGGAATTGAGCCTAAAATAGGAACACCAGTCAAATTCTTCAAATCACGCGTTAATTCTTTGACTTGATAACCATCAGAATCAAAATCATTAATAATTATACCAGTAATTGGAATTTTGTATTTCTGACACATTCTAACTGTCATCAAGGTATGATTTACAGTTCCTATTTTAGTTCTAGTTACAATGACTGTAGGAATTTTCATATCTTGAATTAGATCCGTGACAAAATAATCTTTAAGAATAGGAGTCATGACACCGCCCATTCCTTCAACAAGTAACATTGAATGAAGTTTGGAAAGTTTTTTGAAACTAGATAATACTAAATTGATTTTAGGTTTTATTTTGAGATTTTTCCATGCAGTATAAGGAGACGCAGGAATTGGGAAGAATTGAGGATTTACTAGTTTTTCAGGATCACATGCTTGTGCAGCACGTGATAAAATTACTACATCTTCAGATTTGTATCCTTTTTTCTGAGGAGTTCCAGCCGCAAAAGGCTTCATCACACCAACATCAATCCCCATCTTTCGAAGTGTAACACCAAGTCCTGCTGTGATGTAGGTTTTTCCAACATCAGTATCAGTTCCACTGACAAATAGAGAGTCCAACATCTAAAGACTAAACCAATGATTGATTAATCTTGTCGTTGAATTTTTATGAAGACCAATCTTATAGGAAATGTTTGAAATCAGAGAGTTTTGTGTGGCATCCAAATACCCAAATGAAGGAATGGGGTTCGTTTTGTAAAATACAAAGTGCCAAAGGTATCTGGTTAACGGATTCTAAAGGAAACAAAATGATAGATGCAGTGGGTTCAATGTGGTGCAATGTGTGGGGACATTCAAATCCAGAATTAGTTAACACAATCAAAACCCAAAGTAAAAAAATTCAGCACACCTCTCTGTTTAACCTTACAAATGAGCCTGCAGAGAAACTGGCAGAAAAACTAGTCAAAACATGTTCTGGAATGAACAAGGTGTTTTATTCAGATAATGGTTCATCAGCAATGGAAATATCAATCAAATTAGCACTACAATACTGGAAAAATATTGGTGAAAAAAAGAAAACACAGATTGCTACTTTAAAAAATGGATATCATGGCGACACATTTGGAGCAATGTCTGTAGGATATGTTCCAGAATTTTTTGGAAAATTTAAAAAGCAGTTATTCACAACGATTCAATTTCCAGTTCCCAACAAGTATAGAATTCCAAAAGGATACAATTTTTTAGATTATGAAAATTATTGTTTGGAACTTATTGAGAATAGATTTAGAAAAAACAATAACATTGCAGCTTTTGTGATGGAAAGTGGTGCACAAGTAGCTGGGGGGGTAATTATTTACCCAAAAGGATTTCAAAACAAAATTCAAAAAATTTGTAAAAAATATAACACATTATTTGTTTTAGATGAAATTGCAACAGGGTTTGGAAGATTAGGCTCTATGATTCAATACAAAGAACAAAATAGTATTCCAGACATAGTGTCATTTGGAAAAATGTTAACAGGTGGATATCTAACTTTAGCTGCAACTTTAGCAAACAAAAAAATCTATGATTCATTTTTAGGGGAATTCAATGAGTGGAAACATTTGTTCCATGGACACACCTTTACTGGCAACCCAATTGCAGCAGCTGTGGCTGAAAAAAATCTAAAAATGTTTGAGAAATATAATTTGATTAAAAAAATTAAAAAAACATCAAAAATTTTTGAAAAATACTATGATGAACTCTACCAAATCGACATCGTAGGAGATATCAGACACAAAGGAATGCTTATGGGAATAGAAATAGTGTCAAATAAGAAGAAAAAAACACCAATTAATCCACAAAAATCAATAAACAAGATATTTTTCGAAGAAGGTAGAAAAAATGGAATCTATCTGAGAACACTTGGGAATATCGTTATGCTTGTTCCGCCACTATCCATTACTGAAAAAGAACTGGATTTATTGTTGAAAAAAACAATCTCTACGATAAAGTCTGCAAGATCATATGTAGTTTGAGTGTTAACCCCCCACAGTATTCATGGTTAACGCATCCATTATTGTTATAAATGGAATATAATTAAAATAA
Source organism: Candidatus Nitrosopumilus sp. (assembly GCA_041603475.1). Taxonomy (GTDB): domain Archaea; phylum Thermoproteota; class Nitrososphaeria; order Nitrososphaerales; family Nitrosopumilaceae; genus Nitrosopumilus. The sequence goes on from JBFIEJ010000018.1 coordinate 3,740, forward strand.
ATAATGAATTCCTTGGAATTTATCAAAGAATGCCAAGAAAAAGTTTTTTCTGGAATTGGCATTTCATCTGAAGACACAGAAAAATTATTCAATATACCTGATGAAGATTTAAAATATTTAGCAAAGGCCGCAAACGAAATTACCCGAGATTTTAATGGAGACAAAGTAGATGTTGAGCAATTAAACAATATCAAAAAAAATGCATGCAGTGAGGACTGTAGTTTTTGCGGACAATCTGCTTTTTTTGATACAGGAATTGAAACGTATCAATTACCATCAGCAGAAGAAGTTGTTATAAAAGCACAAGATGCAAAGAAAAACGGTGCAGAATCATATTGTCTAGTTGCAGCATGGAGAGAGCCATCTCCAAAAGATTTTGATAAAGTATGTAACATAATAACAGAAATTAATAAAAAAGTTGGAATTAATGTAGAGTGTAGTTTAGGATTTCTTACAAGAGAACAAGCATCAAAGCTTAAGATGTTAAATGTTAAACGCTATAATCATAATTTAGAAACTGCCAAATCAAAATTTCATGAGATATGCACTACCCACACATATGATGACAGACTCAATACATTAAAAATTGCTAGAGATGCAGGATTAGAATTGTGTACTGGCGGAATAATTGGATTGGGAGAAACACGACAACAAAGATTAGAGTTAACACTTGAGCTTGCAAGAATATATCCTGAAGAAGTAACCATAAACATATTGGTTCCAGTACCGGGTACACCATTAGAACTGCAAACAGATCTTCCAAATACAGAAATTGTAAGAATTTTTTCAGTTATCCGATTTGTATTACCAGAATCAGTAATCAAAATTTCTGGAGGAAGAGAAACTAATCTAAAAGATTCCGGAGAAGAATTACTTCAAAGTGGAGCCAATGGTATAATTACAGAAGGGTATTTGACCATGGGAGGCAATGAGGTGAAAAATGACCTCAAAATGATTGAAAAAATTGGTCTCAAAACATAAACTTAGTTTTATAGATTCTGAACTTGAAACAATTAAGAAACTTAACCTCTATAGAAAATTACGCTATGGAAGAACTCATCAAGCATTTATTTCAATAGATAGAAAAAAACTTCTTAATTTATGTTCTAATGACTACCTAGGTATCCCTACAACAAAAATTCAAATTAAACAATTACAATCAAGTTCAAGACTTGTTTCAGGAAATGATGAAATTTATAAAAAATTTGAAAAAAGTCTTGCAAAGCATAAATCCAAACAAAATAGTCTGATATACCCTACAGGATACATGGCAAATCTTGGAACAATTTCATCTATTGCAAAAAGAGGGGATTTGATATTAAGTGATGAATTAAATCATGCAAGCATTATTGAATCCTGTAAATTATCTGAATCAAAAGTCCTAATTTACAAACATAACAACATGAATGATTTAGAAAAAAAGATCAAACATCCTGGAAAAAACAAGTTTGTAATAACTGAGGGAGTGTTCAGTATGGATGGTGATTTTTCTAATCTTAAAGAAATCACAGAAATTTCTCAAAAATCAAACGCAATTACAATTGTAGATGATGCTCATGGAGATTTTGTTATAGGAAAAGATGGAAAGGGGACTCCAGAATATTTTGGTGTTGCCAGAAAAATTGATTTGTATATCAGCAGTTTAAGTAAAGGTCTAGGATCATTTGGAGGGTATGTTGCATCTCAAAACAATGTAATTGATTTATGCATTAACAAATCAAAATCATTTATCTATACATCAGCATTACCTTCATTTCTAATCCAATACTCTATGGATAGATTTGGATCAAATAGAGATAAACAAAAGAAAAAACTAGAAAAAAATACAAAAAAACTATCTGAAGGTTTGAAAAAAATAGGATATGAAATAAGATCTCAAACGCATATTATTCCAATAATAATTGGAAAAGAAAAAACAGCAATGGAATTTGGGAAATTTTTGTTTGATAATGGCATATTTGCACAACCAATTAGATATCCAACTGTTCCCAAAGATCAGGCTAGATTACGAATTTCAGTTACGGCATGGCTATCTGAGGCCAATATAGAAAAAGCATTGCGAATTTTTGAGAAAGGTTTTAAAAAATTCAAATGATTATCGCATAGCATCAAAGCCACCAATTGCAGGTGAGCCTATTATTACGGCAAGTGTTACTACTATACCTAATACAATACCAACAATAATGAAACGTTTGTTCATAGAAAAAATACTAAACAACCTAGTTAAAAACGGATAGCAATAACATTGGGGATAGATATGGAAGAAGGCTTTAAAGGAAAAATCACAAATTTGATTTGTGGCTGAAATAACTTTAGCAGTTGCGGCATTAGCAGGACTCGGATCATTTGTGGCTCCATGTATTTTACCCATGATCCCAGCATTTCTTGCATACATTTCAGGTACAACTCTATCAGAATTAAACCAACAAGGAGGAACAAAAATAGTATCCATTAACAGAGCCAACATAATATTAAATTCGGTCTTTTTTGTTTTGGGTTTTTCAGTAGTATTTTCTACATTAGGTGTAATCATAAACAGTGTTCTTTCTACTTCTACAGGAGAACTAGTAGAAGGACTAAATCAAGTTGGAGGCATAATCATTGTAGGTTTTGGAATATTTTTACTTCTTTCAACTAAAATTAACAAATTAAATGTAGAAAAAAAATTCTTCCCTAAAATATCAAAGGCCAGTTATCCGATGTCATTTGTATTTGGATTAGCATTTGCTGCAGGATGGACTCCATGTGTAGGTCCAATTCTTGGAACAATACTCACCTTGGCAGCTACTACACCATCAGTTGCATTTAATCTACTCTTAGTGTATTCATTAGGATTAGGAATTCCATTTATTTTGATTGGAGTATTTTATTCCAGAGCAACAAGGGTCATCCGTTCTATGGGAAAGCATCTAAAGTATTATAACATAATTTTAGGTGCATTCATAGTTATTTTAGGAGTTTTAGTATTTACAAATCAATTAGCATATATTGCAAATTTTCCACTTCTCAATGAATTATTATTCTTAGGATGATGAAATGAAGACGGAAGTTAAAACAGCATTAATTTTGGGAGTTGTGATTGCCATCGGAATAGGAGTGATGAGCATAGTGTTTTCATCACTAGATCAAGAAGTACAGTCATCAAATATCCCCACAAATGAGAATTCAATCACAAAAATTGATAAATCTGGGTTTAAGAAAGCCCCAAAGTTAGTTGGAATTGCAGACTATCTAAACATAACACAAGAAGAATTAGAAGAAAAGATGAAAGACAAGGTTGTACTGTATGATATTTGGACATATAGTTGTATTAATTGTATTAGAACACTTCCTTACATTACAGCATGGGACGATAAATATTCAGAACATGGATTATTAATCATAGGAGTGCATTCACCAGAATTTGAATTTGAGAAAGATTCAGAAAATGTAAAGATGGCAATAAAAAAACACGGAATTGAATATCCTGTTGTGCTAGATAATGATATGGAAACATGGAATGCATTTGAAAACAGATACTGGCCAAGAAAATACATTGCAGATCATGAAGGATACATTAGATATGATCATATTGGAGAGGGCAGATATCAAGAGACTGAAAAAATTATCCAAAAACTCTTAGAAGAAAGATCCCTGTCCATGGGAGTACAAATGGCATCATCTACACCTCTAGTAGATATTGATGAGTTTGAGCATACGATGTTTAGAACACCAGAACTATATTTTGGTTATAAATTTGCACAAAACAGAAATCAGTTGGGAAGCGATGAAGGATTCCAACCAGGAAAAACTATAACATATTCAGAACCAAATAAAATTGAACTTCATAAATTTTATCCAATTGGAAAATGGATAAATTACCAAGACAGTATGGAATTGGTTTCAGATAGTGGCTCTATCAAGTTACAGTATAATGCAAAAGAGGTAAACATAGTAACAGCAAATAATGCAGAATTAGAAATATTTCTAGACGGATTTCCTCTAACAGAAGAATATTCTGGAAACGACATTACAACCTCAAATAGACTAGTTGTTTCAGAGCCAGGACTTTACAACATAATTAGTAATGAGAGCAGTTCATCACATATTATGGAGATAAAAGTAAAAGGCAAAGGCTTTCAAATTTTTACATTTACCTTTGGATAGTGTAACCACATCCTATTGTAACTGAAGTTACACTAGGATGAGAGACAAATCTGTTTAAAAGAAAATTTTCCATCCAGATCAAGGAATATAGGGTATGATAAGTAATTCATGGAATAAAACAGAAGGAGAAAGCATCTCCCAAAAATTTATTGGTAAAGTAAAACCCGATGAACCACTAAAAAATAAGATAGATTTTGCACAGAAAAAATTACAATTTCAAATTTCTAAATTAGATTCAATAGATGAAAAATTAAAGAAAAAACATGATGTAATATTTGAAAAAATTGTTAATGCTCAGAGAAATAACAAGAATGGTTATGCTCAAGCATATGCTGGAGAATTGGCTCAAGTAAGGAAAATGAAAAACATGGTAAGTGGTGCAAAACTATCTATGGAGCAAATTAAACTTCGACTAGATACAGTTTCAGAATTAGGCGATGTGGTAGTAACACTTAGTCCATGTATGTCAATTATCAAAGGACTTAGCCCATCATTAAATGGAATAATGCCAGAAGCCAATGCATCAATGCAAGATTTATCACAGATTCTTGGAGATGTAATGTCTGGTTCTTCAATGAACATGGGCGATACGATGAATGTTGGAACTGAAACTAATGCAGATACATTAGCAATATTGGAAGAAGCACACAGTGTAATTGCAGGTCAAACAAAAACAGTAATTCCAGATGTTCCTGAAAGCCTCAAACAGCAAATTGTAGAAAAGAAATCAGATATTTTTATTTAGATTTCTTTTTGCTTTTTTGAATTAGAATTTTCTTTATTCTAGAGATCGTAGGATAGCTGTAACCACGTCTTCGATAATTTGCAATCATCATCTTCCAATTTTTTAGTCTCCATTGAGCTTGTTCAGTAGTTACTGAATGAACTTCTTTTTGAATAATACTTTTTCTTCCCACTTTTAGGGTTCCAGCATCTTTTGCAGACCACCTATTCTTTGCAAATTTTAGACCCGTAAGAATTTCAGAAACAGGCATATCTTTGAAATATTCTTTAATCTTTTTCAATTCCACATCAGTAGGTATTTTTGAAATTGGAATCTCAATGGTGGGCTTTGCCATGAAATTCTAAATGCATACAGCCTTAAGAAAATCTTGCTAAACCAGAATTAACCAAAACACAGAAAATAAACAATATTTTCATAACCTCATTCAAATTTCCAAGGAATTATTTTTAATTGAATAAAATGCTCAAATTAGATAATTAACTAGAAAAAATAATCATTTAGAGGAAGTTTTGAAATTCAATTGGTTTGGAAGGGTAAATGACACTTCTGTTTTTTCTCCAGGTTTACTTGTAACTTTAAACTTGCCTTCATGATTATGAATTATTATTCTAGATATAATCATCCCGGTTTTAATTTGATTGTCCTTTGAAAAAGGATCTGAAATTTTATCACTAGAAAAAACATCATCAATAAATTCAGAAGAAAAACCTTTTCCATTATCAGTTATAGAAATTGATGTTTGATCATTATTTTTTTCAATAACTATTTTAATTTCATCATCAATTTTAGATGAAGTTATACTGTTTTTAATTAAATAATTTAGAACGTATGATATTCGATATCTATCACAAAAAATAGTTTCCACACCATTGTTATCAATAACAATTTTTATTTCTGGTCTATTTGTAATAATTTTTTGTTTAGAACATATCTTTTGAAGTAAGTCATTTACATTAATTATTGTTTTATGAATTGATTGATGCCCACGAATAAGTTTTTGGCATTCTGCAATTTGTGAAGCACTATCTAAAAATTCATAAATATTTGTTTTAATGACTTTCAAATCTTCTTTCTTTGTATCATCTACAACATTTGATTCTAAAATTTGATTAACAGTTGCAATTACGGGAACAATATTCATGTTAATTTTACTAGATAAAACATTAAGAAAATCTTGAGAGTCTTTCTTGAGATTTTTTTCAACAATTTGTCTCATATCATCATTAATCATTTGTTTTTGTTTTTCTTCTTTTAGAAGAGAATTTTGTTCGTGTTTGACTTTATCGTATGATGTTAGTTTTTCTTGTAACTTTGATGTTAAAGCTTTTAAAATTAATTCTTTCTGTTCTAGTTCTTTGCGTGAAAATTTTTCTTGAGAGTCAATTTTGACTTTCATATCTGATTTTTTGTAATCTGTTTTTGTAAAATCATGGAATTTTGATTGAGTAATTTTTTGAATATTTGTTTGCTCACGAATCATTTGATTATCAATTTGTTTGCTGAAATGTTTGAAAAATTTCTCTCTTGGAGTAAGATCATCATCAATTCCAACTCCCAATTCTATCAAAAGTAGATATAATGTAGGTTTATTTCAAAATAGCTGTTATTTTTATTATTTATTTACTAGATCATTCGTAGGTGAAAAAAATTAACTAGCAATTTAATGGAATGTTTGCATTTTTACATATTGTATTATACATTCCAAATCCTATAATGATTGAGGCAAATATTACAAGAGGTATTAATATGAAAAAATTTGTTTTACGTCCCATAAATTATAACAATATTTAGAGTATAAAATTGTCACATATCTAATCTACAATTATAGTTAGAGTTCCCTTTGTTTTGGGATTTTGTAATAACGATACCATCTCTCTAGGCAAAAGATCTGAGGCTTTGTCACATTTTACAGCCAAAGTTCTAGGACAGATAAAATCACTTTTTCTAATAACAATGTCTTCAGTATGGGTTAATATCAAATCATGATGCCCTCTTCCTTCTATGGTGAACTCTAGTTCCCCCACAGTAATCAGAAAAACAACTTTAGCAGTAATGTCTTTGAGCCTATTTTTTAATTCCTGAGGCAACTCTGCACAGCTGGAATTTGCATTGACTCCAACAATACAATCTCCCTGCGGTGTCAGGTGAGATTCTTTTGTAATTTCTATTGTTTTTTTATGATTTGATCTAATATTTGCATGTCCATAAAATTGAATTTCGTATCTCACGGCAAACTTGATAGGCTAGACTTAAATTAAACTTTCAAAGCATTTGAATCAAATGCTTCCTGCACAACAAGGTTATGATAGAGCAATTACCGTATTTTCTCCCGATGGAAGACTATACCAAGTAGAGTATGCCATCGAAACTGTTCGAAGAGGAACTATTGCAGTTGGTGTAAAGTGTAAAGAAGGAATTGTCATCGCAGTTGAAGAGAAACCAAGAAAACTACAAATTTCAAGTACTGCTCAAAAAATATTTCAAATAGATGATCACGTAGGTGTGGCAGCTGCAGGATACATTCCAGATGCAAGAAGCCAAGTGGATAATGCCAGATTCTTTTCTCAAAGTAACAAAATGATTTATGATGAACCAGTTGAAGTTGAAACTATTGCCAAACATTTAGCAGATCAATGTCAACAATATACTCAATATGCTGGAGTTAGACCATACGGAGTTGCATTAATTCTCGGAGGAGTTGTAAATAATGAACCTCAATTGTATCTAACTGATCCTAGTGGAACATACATTTCATATGATGCAATTGCAATTGGTTCTGGATCTGAACAAGTAACAGACTTTTTAGAGAAAACTTACAAAAATGATCTTTCATTAGAGGATGCATCAGTATTGGCAGCTGCGGGAATTTATCTGTCCAGTGAAGACAAAGAAGGAACCAGTCATATCAGAATGGCATGTATTAAAACAGAAACAGGTTTGTATGAAATTGTATCAGAGGAACAAATTACAAATTATGCAAAAGCTGCAAAAGAGAAATATCCTCACGATAAAAATTAATTATTTTTAATAGTTAGAGAGATTAAATTAGATTGAAATTATCAGTTGCAATTCCAGAATCGTCTCTTTCAGATGAATCATTAAAGATAGATAAAACTAGAAAGATTTCTGTGCTTGCAAGGGCATGCTCTATTTTCAAGGTTGATACAATCTATGTTTACCAAGAAGGCAACAATAAACAGGATGGAAGTCTCATGGTAATGATTTTAAAATATTTGGAAACACCACAATTCTTACGAAGAAGACTATTTCCAAAAATGAATGACTTAAAATTTGCAGGTGTATTACAGCCATTAAAAATCCCTAGCCACATAACTCCTGCCAATCCAAAAAAAATTGAAAGAGGTGATGTGAGAGAGGGTATTGTAGTAAGTGTAAAGGGTAAAAGATTTGTAGATGTTGGAGTAAATCAACTAATTCCGTTTTTTGGAAAAACATCAATGGGTAAAAGAGTAACAGTACAATTCAAAGAAGGGTATCCAAAATTATCAGTTAAAGAAATTGAGAAGAGTCAAACACCAGTTTATTGGGGATACACAGTAAAAGAGAGAGCAAACCTGTTTTCATTATTATCAGAATGGAAGGGAAATATCATTATCACATCAAGAAAAGGTAAAACTGCTACAAAAGAACAAATTTCAAAATATACAAAGTCAGAACAAGATACACTAGTTGTATTTGGATCTCCTGAAAAAGGCATACATGAGATCCTAGGCGGGAAGATGAAAAATGTACAAAATGCAAAGTCTCTAAACTTTTTTCCCAATCAGGCAACACAAACGGTGCGTCTAGAAGAAGCATTACTTGGAACACTAGCAATAATTAATGCACAAAGTACGTCATAGTATGGCTGAAAGAAAAAATTTTCTCATTCTGGCAATTGCAATGGGAGCATTTGGAATTATTATTGGCGCAATCACAATTTGGAATACTGTTAAAGAATTCAACATTCCATGAATTTTAGGAATAGTTTGTTAACCTAATTTTTTATTGTGGTTAACGATATCTCACATGGTTTAATAGAGGGTAATCGATGATGCGTCTTATCAATGGGCGCTAGAAAGAATCACCAACCACGTAGAGGAAGTCTTGCATATTCTCCTAGAGGGCGTGCAAAGAGCATGGAGGCAAGAATTAGATCTTGGCCAAAATTAGATACAGAAGAGCCTAAAATTTTAGCACATTGTGGTTTCAAGGCAGGTTGTGTACAAATTGTAAGTATTGATGATCGTGATAAAACTCCAAATGCTGGAAAACAATTAGTCAGTCTGGGAACAGTCTTAGTTACTCCGCCAGTACTTATTTTGGGAGTTAGAGGATATTCAAAAGATCATGATGGATTACATGCAGAATTTGATGTTTATGCTGAAGATATTCCAAAATACATTTCAAAAGAAATTACATTAAAAAATAAAGAAGGTGCGTTAGATAATGCAGAAAAAAGATTAGGAAGAATTAAAGAAATCTATGCAATTGTAGCAGTATCGCCAAGTGCTGCAGGTCTAGAGCAAAAAAAGCCATACATCTTTGAAGCTTCAGTTAGCGGAGGAGATATACAAAAACAATTTGCACATGTTAAAGAATTACTTGGTAAAGAGATAAAGATTGATCAAATTTTTGAAACAGGTGCAAGTGTTGATGTTGCAGCAATAACAAAAGGGAAAGGATGGCAAGGTGTCATTCAGAGATGGGGAGTAAAGAAGAAACAACACAAATCAAGAAAAACAGTTAGAGAAGTTGGTTCACTAGGTCCAATTTCACCACAAAGTGTCATGTACACAGTTCCTAGAGCAGGACAAATGGGTTTTCATCAAAGAATTGAATATGATAAAAGAATAATGATAATGGGCAATACCGAAAATGATCAATTAAAAATTAATCCTGATGGTGGATACAAACATTTTGGATTAGTAAAGGGTGATTTTATTATTCTAAAAGGTTCTGTTCCAGGAACATATAGAAGACTAATCAAACTAAGAAGTCAAATCAGAAATGTTCCAGCCAAAGTTAACAAGCCAAATATCTTGGAGGTAGTAATTTAATGAAAACAACTGCATTTACAACTAACGGTACAAAAGATGGAGAAGTAGAACTTCCACTCATTTTCTCAACACCATTTAGAAGAGAATTAATTCACAAGGCATTTACAAATCTAAATTCACATAAATTCCAACCACAAGGAAGACATCCATCTGCAGGTCAGGACGTAGTAGCTGACTCCAACGACCCACCAACAGGTCAAGGTGTTTCTCGTGTTGCCAGAATGAGTGGTGGCGGAGGTGGAAGACAAGGTCAAGGTGGAGAAGTTGCATCTACCAGAGGTGGAAGACAAGCACACCCACCAATTGTGGAAAAAGTAATTTACAAAAAACTGAATAAAAAAGAAAACAAATTGGCATTATGTTCAGCAATTGCAGCAACTGCATCAAAAGAACTTGTAGAATCTCGCGGTCACAAAATTGAAGGAATAGAATCATTTCCAATTGTTGTCTCAGACGATATTGAATCAATTTCAAAAACAAGTGAAATGTCCAAAATTTTAGATTCTCTAAAACTCACTCAAGACGTTAATAGATTACAATCAAGAAAACCTCGTTCTGGTAAACCATCACTTAGAGGAAGAAGTAAAAAAGTAGGAAAGAGTGTTTTGTTTGTTACAAAAGATGCAAAAAATCTCAGTAAAGCAATAGGAGCACTACCAGGAGTAGAAGCAAAAAGTGTTAGAGAATTAAGCGTACTTGATTTAGCACCAGGCTCTGATCCAATTAGATTAACTGTTTATTCTAAATCTGCTATTGAAGAAATTGGAAAAATCAAATCAACACATCTGGAGATCATGGTGAAGACACAATGAATGTAGATCAAGCAAGTAAAATTATTGTTAAACCATACATTACAGAAAAAACATTTGCAATGGTTGAAAGTGAAAATAAAATTTGTTTCATCGTTGAAAGATCTGCAAGTAAGCCACAGATTTCAGAAGCAGTAAAAACTCTCTATAATGAAAAAGTGATCAATGTCAACACAGCTAGAACAATTTACGGTAAAAAGGCATTTGTTCAGTTTGAAAATACAGAAAAGGCAAGGGATTTGGCAACAAAGATAGGAATGCTATAATATGGACCATAAAACTCGAAGAACACTAACAGAGGAGATTACGAATGGTTAAAGAATTTTTGTACAAAGGAATACCCAAAGAGGAATTAGAGAACATGTCTCTGGAGAAGCTATTCCAATTATTCAATGCCAGACAACGAAGATCTTTGACTAGAGGAATTACAGATGGCAAGAGAAAACTAATTGAAGAAATTAAAGCTGCAAAAGCAGGAAAAATGAAAAACCCAATCAAAACACATCTTAGAGATTTGATAGTTTTACCCTACATGGTAGGAATTACAGTAAATGTTTTCTCAGGAAAAGAATTTGTTCCAGTCGCAATACGTTCAGAAATGATTGGACATTATTTGGGAGAATATGTCATAACAAACAAGAGAGTTTCACACGGAGCACCAGGTGTTGGTGCATCAAGATCCAGTCTCTACGTGCCACTAAAGTGATTATTATGGGTAGATTTAGTTACGCTTTCCAAAACTATGATGCAACGAAACATGTCCGCTCATCTGTTAGAGAAAAAGACATGTCACATAAACATGCACGGGAAGTTGCAGTTTCAATTAAAGGGTTATCTATTGAGAAAGCTAGAGATTATCTTCAAGCAGTAATTAACAAAGAAAGGGCTGTAGCATTTAGACGATTCAAAAATCAAGTTGGACATAAAGCAGATCCTGGCATGATGTCAGGACGTTATCCACAAAAAACAGCAAAGGAATTCATCAAAGTATTAGATAATTTAGAATCAAATGCAGAATACAAAGGAATGGATTTAGATAGATTGAAAATTGTAAACGCAACAGTTCACAAAGGAGTAATTGTAAAAAGATTTATCCCAAGAGCAATGGGAAGAGCAACTCCAAAGAATAATGTGTTAACACATGTAGAGTTGGTGGCTCAGGAGATTTAGAAATGTCTGCAGTCAAAAATGTAATTAAAGACAACTATAACATGATGCTTCTAAAAGATTATCTCAGAGCAGCAATTAAAGAAGCAGGTTTCTCACATGCAGAAATTTCAAAAACACCAACAGGGACCAGAGTTTCATTACATGTAACAAGACCAGGAATAGTAATTGGAAGAAAGGGTTCAGGTATTAGAGATCTTACAGACAAACTTGCAACAGACTTTGGCTTAAAGAATCCTCAAATCTCCGTAGTTGAAATCGAGAAACCAGAATTATCACCAAGTGTGATGTGTAATAGAATGGCATCACATCTTGAGCGTGGAACAGCATTTAGAAGAGCAACAATGTGGACATTAAAACAAATAATGGAGAATGGAGCAATGGGAGTTCAAATTACAATTTCAGGAAAACTTAGAGGTGACCGTTCAGCATTTGAAAAACACACAGCAGGAATTTTACCTAGAGCAGGACATCATGCAGAAGTAATTGTTGCTGAAGACATTGCACATGTTCAAACTGCCATGGGATTAATCGGAGTTAGAATTAGAATTGCTAGAAAAGAAAAATTTGTTCCAGAATTTGAAATGAAACAAGAAAAGGCAAAGAAAGCACATCAAGTTAAAGATGAAGAAACAGGAAAGATGAGAGATGAAACAGCAGCTGAAAAGAAAGCAAGAACTGAATCAGAACAAATCGCATTAGAAGAAGAAAAGATGAAAGAGCTTGAAACATTGGAAGAAGAAGAGGCTAGATTGAAATGACCAGATTAAGTATGAAGACCATTAAACAATTAAACGAAAAGGATCTAAAGAGCAAAATCCAAGAAACACGTAGTGAATTATCTAAACTTAGAGTAGACGGTGCAAAAGGAACACTCCGAAAAGAGAGTGGAAAACTAAAACCACTGCGACATGACATTGCAAGAATGCTTACAAGACTAAATGAGATGAAGAAAGAGAAATGATTACCATGGATAACATCACATCACACGAATTAATTGGATTAGACACAGAAATCACACAATCTACAAACCCACAAGTTATAGGATTAAATGGAAGAATTCTAAATGAAACAAAATCAATGTTGACAATTAAAACTAAAAATGGTGAAAAATCTATTGCAAAGGCAACAAATTCTTGGAAATTCTCAATTCAAGATAAAGAAGTAATTATTGATGGTGCAAAAATTGCAAAAAGACCCTTTGACAGAATTGGAGGAAAGGCATGACTAGAGATATTGGATTAAAAGTAAAAGAACCAAAGAGAGAATGCACAGATGCAAATTGTCCATTCCATGGAGGATTGTCAATTAGAGGAAAACTCTTTGATGGTAAAGTAACAAGTAATAAAGCAAAACAAACCATAACATTACAAAAAGATGATCCCATTTACTTTAGCAAATTCAAAAGATATGCCAGAGGAAAGAGCATCATTCATGCACACGTACCAGGATGCATCGATGTTGAATCCGGTGATAAAGTACTAACTGCTGAATGCAGACCAATCTCTAAATCAGTATCATATGTTGTAGTGGAGGTTAGATCATAATGGCAAAACAAGCAGGTAAAGGAGTAGAAGAGTTCAGACCATACGTTACAAGATCAATTCCAGTTGGTGCTGAAATTGTATGTGCAGATAATTCAGGTGCAAAAATTTTAGAAGTAATCAATGTTCCACGACATAAAACAAGAGTTTCAAGACTTCCAGCAGCAGCTGTTGGAGACTTTTGTAATGTAGTAGTAAAAAAAGGACCAGCAGAATTAAGAAAACAAGTCTATGGTGCTGTAATTGTCAGACAAAAATATGCAGTTAGAAGATTAAACGGAGTAAGAGTTTGTTTCGAAGATAATGCAGCAGTGCTAATCACTCCAGAAGGAGAGACCAAAGGAACAGACATCAAAGGACCAGTAGCAGCAGAAGCTTCAGAGAAATGGCCAAGAGTAGCTAACTTGGCATCAATGGTGGTATAATAAAATGAAACCAACAAAAATGAGAAATAAGCAAATCTATCAGGCAACTTATCAAACAAGAAGCAAACAGCTTGGAAGTGCATTATCAAAAGATCTACATAAAAAATATGGAAAGCGTAGTGTTCGTGTAATTGAAGGTGACAGTGTCAAAATTCTAAGAGGAGAATTCAAAGGAGTTGACGGTAAGGTTGCAAAAATTTCTACAGAGAAAAGCAGTGTTGCAATTGAGGGAATTAAAAAAGAAAAGACCAAAGGTGACAAATTTGACGTATACATCCACACATCAAATCTTGTAGTCACATCACTAAACTCGGGAGATAAATGGAGAATAGCAAAACTAGAAGGAAAAGATCCTACGAATCTACCTAAAACTACTCCAGTAAAAGAAGAAGCTAAAGAAAAACCAGTAAAAGAAGAAGCTAAAGAAACAAAAGTAGTAAGTAAAACTGAAAAAAAGGAAGATGAGAATTAATGGTAAGTATTGCAGGAAGTAAAAAACTCAAACGACAAATGGCTCCACAGTTCTGGGGAATTACCAGAAAAGACAAAAGATTTGTAGTTACAGTAAAGCCAGGACCACACAAAAAACACTATTCAGTTCCAACAGCAGTATTTCTTAGAGATATGCTAAAAATTGTAACTAGTTTAAGAGAAGCAAAGACTGCAATTTACACTGGAAAAATAAAAATTGATGGAGTTGTAAGAAAATCCCTTCATCACGCTATAGGATTAATGGATGTAGTTGAATTAGAAAATGTCTCAGACATTTATCGTCTAGTTCCAACAGATGGAAAACTACTGAAACCAATTAAAATTAACGATTCAGAAAAATCAAAGAAACTTGTTAGAGTTGTAAGTAAAACTTCAATTAATTCAGGTAAAATGCAAATAGGTTTTCATGATGGACGTTCAACAATCACAGATTCAAAAGTAAATGTTGGAGACACATGTTTAATTCAAATTCCAGATCAAAAAATTCTAGATGTAATAAAATTAGAAGCAGGATGTCAAGTACTTGTAACTCGTGGAATTAACGCAGGACAAATTGGAAAAATTGAGAGCTTAGAAGAGGGAACATTCATTCTACCAAAAAGAGTCGTCTTAGCATTAGAGCAGAGAAAAATTGAGATTCCAGCAGACATCATTATGCCAATTGGTAAAGAGGAGCCAGTAATTCAAATAAAGTGATCTTATGTCTCAAGTAACAAAAACCTCAATGAAGAAGATTACATTAGAAAAAGTAGTTCTTAACATGGGTGTAGGAAAATCAGGCGACGTAATAGAAATTGCAAAAAAAGCCCTTGATCAAATTTCTGGAAAAAGATCATGTGCAAGAAATGCTAAAGAGACACAAAGAGATTGGGGAATTAGAAAAGGAGAGCCAATCGGTGCAGCAGTCACTGTTAGAGGTCAAGATGCAGTTGAATTACTAAAAAGATTGTTAGAAGCAAAAGGAAATGCAGTTAATGGTAAATCATTTGATAATTTTGGAAACTTTTCATTTGGAATTAGAGAGCACATAGACATTCCAGGTGTAAAATATGATCCACAAATAGGAATTCTTGGTTTAGGAATTTCAGTGACATTGACAAGACCAGGTTTTGGAATTAGAAGAAGAAGTAAACACAAAGCAAGTGTTGGAAAATCTCACATCATCACAAGTCAAGAAGCAAAGGATTATCTAGTTAATGAGTTTGGAGTGACGGTAGTATAATGGCAAAAGATAGATCATATGAAGCAACAGGAAGAAAAAAACACGACTTTGGAAGAGGTTCTAGATGGTGTAAAAGATGTGGAGATTATACAGCAGTAATTCAAAAGTATGACTTGATGTTATGCAGACGATGTTTCAGAGAAGTAGCAGTATCTTTGGGATTTAGGAAAAATCGGTGATATTATGCCAGCAACTAATATTTTAGCAAATCTATTTGTCACATTATACAACAATGAGACTAGAAGAAAAGGAGATTGTATTATTCTTCCAACATCAAAGTTGGGAATCGAAGTTCTAAAAACTCTACAAAAAGACGGATACATCGGAGAGTTTGAACATATTGATGATAAAAGAGGAGGAAAATTCAAAATAAAATTACTGGCTAAAATTACAAAATGTGGTGCAATATCTCCAAGATTCAAAGTCAAAAATGACGAGTTTAACAATTGGGAGCAACAATATTTGCCTGCATACAATAGAGGTATGCTTTTAGTTACAACTAATCAGGGAGTAATGTCACATCATGAAGCATCTGAAAAAGGAATTGGGGGATTTTTGATAGGTTATGTCTACTAAACAACAAGAGAAATTTGAAGACGAGGTAGTCATTCCTGAAGGAGTTACTGTTACACAAAACAAACACATGTTAGCATTTGCAGGTCCATTAGGAAAAACTTTCAAAAGTTTCAGAGAAATTCCAGTAAACCTAGAAATTACTGAAGGGAAGGTTCACCTCAAAGCAATCGGTTCTAGAAAAAGAGATTATGCAATTTTACACACTGCACGTTCAATTATTAGAAATATTTGTGAAGGACTAGTTGAAGGATACACAATTAAAATGAAAGTTGTGTTTTCTCACTTTCCAATTACAGTAAAAGTTGAAGGAAAGAAAGTATTGATTGAGAATTTCCAAGGAGAAAGAGCCCCTAGAGTAACACACATTGTTGGAAATACCAAAGTGATTCCAAAAGGAGAAGATGTTATTCTAACAGGTGAGGTTTGGACAGACATTACACAAACTGCTGCAAACATTGAATTAAAATCCAAAGTAAAGAATAAAGATCACAGAGTATTTCTAGATGGAATTTACGTCTTTGAGAAGAAGAAAGGATTAGAAAAATAAACTAAATAATTTTTCAAATGACTCTAGATCCTGAATTTTCAAAACAAACTACTGATTTAATTATACAAACTCTAGAATTATACAAATCATCAGGTGCATCTCCCAGAGTTGGAGAAACATGGAGTTGTGAGAACGTTGGAGATTTCTTGTGCGGATTTTTTGTAGGCGAGATGGTAGGTTCTGCACTTAGCGCTTTTCAAATAGTTCATCAACGAGAACCCACAGCTGATGAGCATCTTGAGATTATTGAACTAGTTGAAAGTCATTCAAATGAAATCAAAGAATTTTTTGCCAAATTTAACTAATCAAAATCAAAACTAGGTCTATTTTCAATAGTCGCAAGGATTAAATCACTTTTACCAAGGTACAAACATGTTGCCGCCCTAGCTCAGCGTGGTAGAGCATCCGACTGTTAATCGGACGGTCGTCAGTTCAAGTCTGATGGGCGGCGCCACTTGTTTCTATATTCGAGTTTTGAAATATTATTTTCTTGCAGTGTATGAATAATCAAAGATGTAAAATAATTATGTTTCTAAATTCGAATTTAGAAATATTGATCGGTTGATACTAAATGGTTCACACTATTAGACAACATAGATCTAATAGATGATCGCATATCAACAATAATGCAGGAGGTTTACATTGGTCAGAACTAGAAGGGCCAACAGGTATTGTGTTGATTGTGGTGCAAGGTTAGTCTATTATCCAAGATTATCAAATCCTAAAGCCCCAAATGAACATAGAGTACTAGTTTATGCATGTCCTGATTGTACAGATGACTTTGAGAAACCCAAAATGTTTTCAATCAGAAGGAATCAGGTAGAGGATCCATTAGAAACAGTAGAGATAGAAATTACACAACTACAGAAAAAAACAATTACTGCCAAATAATTTTAAACAGACATGTCGTATCCTGAAAAATCAAGAAGTAATGCGTGGTTTTTGTTACCAATATTTTTGGGATTAATTGGGGGAATTATTGCATTTTTTGTTTTAAGACATGACGATCCTAGAAAAGCAAAAAATTGTTTGTATCTGGGATTAGTTATGATGGCAATAGGAATAATATTCAACATACTCATTGCAGCATCAATTCCAGGAATTAGTTCGGATTTTAATGTCAACGTATAAATGATTTCTAGTAACAAAATTGAATATTTCTAAATTCGAGTTTAGAAATATTGAAAATATAGCCTTGTAATCATTGCTTTTAGAATCATATAGAACTAAAATCAATTGTTAATTCATGAGTGCAGGTAGAATGAGGGA
>JBFIEJ010000019.1:0-20262 GCA_041603475.1 Candidatus Nitrosopumilus sp.
CAGCACTGGTTTTGGACTATGTACATAATTTGGTGGCTGCTCTTTGGATAGGTGGAATAATTTACTTTGTGTTCATTTTACTTCCCACATTTTCTCAATTAAAAGACAATACAAGAGAAAAAATGAGCCTGTTATTAATTCCAAGATTCTCAATTTCATTCATTATTGCAGTTGGGATTGTAATTATAACAGGACCAACTTTAATGTGGTTCTTAGAAAGTGATGTAGGAATAATTACAGAATCAGTTTATGGTCAATTAATTATTCTAAAAATTTCAATTGCAGCAATTATGGTTGGATTAGGTGGATTTCTTCAGTTTAGAGTTCAAAAGAATGCTGAAAAAAATTTACAGTCGGGAAAAATTTCTGTACATAAGAGACTAAAAAAATCATTAAAAGTTGATGCAGTATTAGGAATTGTTCTATTAGGAGTTGTTGCATTATTGACGAATGGAACACTACCAGCTGGAGAGATTCAGAAAGTTGATGCTCAAGAATTAATTTATGGCTTTAACACAGTTGAGTTTTCTGAAAATGCAAAATTTGAATTAGAAATTTCACCATTTTCTAGTGGGACAAACACTATTACTGTAAAGGTTAGTGATTTTGAGGATAAACCACTGGATGATTATGGAGAACTAAAAGTAAAAATTTCAAATCCATCAAAAAACATTTCTCCTATTCTAGTCCCAATGGAGATAATCAATGATGATAAAAATAGTCCAATAGAGTATCAAGGAGAGATAACATTTGGATTTTCTGGAGAATGGGAGCTAGAACTTGAGGCTCAAAGAACAAAAAATGCAAATGAGGATAAAATTGTAAATGTCTTAGTAAAACCGAAACTTGAAAATATTCAAGCTCAGATTATCGAATATGATTTTCCAGAAGCTGGAAAACCATTATTTCCATTATACGATGGGAAAAATTCCATTTGGATTAGTGATCCTTCATCTCCTAGATTATGGAAGTTCTCTATTGATACAGAAGAATTTTCATCCTACGCTTTTGATGGATTAACTACAACATTTCTAACACAAGATAAGAGTGGAAAAATTTGGTTTACAGACACACCAAGAAATCAAATAGGGTATTTTGATCCAGAAAATGAAAAAATCACTACAAAAACAATTCCAAAACTCGATCCTGTAATATCAGAAAATAGTCCTCTATTCATTATAGCAGATTATGATGAAAATATTTGGATTAGTATAATCAATAAAGATAAAATTTTAAAATATTCTCCAGTTCAGGATGAATTTACTGAGATCACTCTTCCTGATAAAAAGTCATTACCATTTGCATTAGCAATAGATGAAGTAGGAAATATTTGGTACACAACAACAGGAGCTGGAAAAATTGGATTTATTGATCCTAGAGATAATAGCATTACACAGTTTACAAAAGATACACCACTTCAGGCTCCAGAATTCTTAATTTTTGATAAAAACGGTGATTTATGGATTGCAGAACATACAGGATTAGCAATTACAAAGTTTAATCCAACGCTAGAAACTTTTGATCAGATTTCTGTTCCAGATAAAGATGCTTTACCATTTGGAATGACTTTTGATAGATATGATAATATTTGGTTTGCACAACATACAGTAGATAAAATTGGAGTATTTGATCCAAGTAACAATAACTTAATGGAGATTCCAGTAAATACTGAAACATCTTTTGTTCAATTTATGACCTCAGATGGAAATCAGAATGTTTGGTTTGTTGAGCAACAGGCAAACAAGCTAGCTACAGTAAAAATTACTGAAATACCAACTGTGACATCAAAAATTACAGAGATAAGTAGTATTGAATTAAAATACACTGAGATCGCATCACCACTTATTGCTTTAGGAATTCTTGCAACTTCAATATTTTATGTAAAAAGTATTCAAGATAAAAGAAGATTAAATGGATTAATTAATTCTTAGAAAGTAATCCCGAAGATTTTATTCCCATTGTACATGCAAGCAGACCAATTGACATTAAAACAATAGTTCCTGCAGGAGTAATATCAAAAACATATGAAATTAAAATTCCTACAACCACAGAAAATATTGAAAAACTCATAGAAATTATTGCAGTTTGTTTGAATCCCTTACCATACATGATTGCAGTAACATTTGGAATTACAAATAATGCTGAGATTAACAAAACGCCTACAAGTTGAATTGATGTAACTACAGTTAATCCTGCCATAAATACGATCAAATAATTTATTTTTTCTACAGGAATGCCGCTAACTTTAGCTTGTTCTTCATTAAATGTAGAATAAAGTAATTGTCTGTAAAGTAGCAAGATAATAATTAGAATTGCCCCAGTTAAGGCTAGAATTAGAATAGTATCGTCTACACTAACAAGAAGAATGCTTCCAAACAAGAAACTAAAGATATCAATAGTAAATCCCCCTGAGAATCCAATTATTACAAGCCCTACTGCGATTCCTGAGGATAAAAGAACAGCAATTGATGCATCACCGGAAATATTGAATCGATCTTTAATTCTTGTAATAATTAATGCACTAATTATCGATACACCATAAGCAGTCCATAATGGATAAACACCAGCTAACAACCCTAAAGCAATACCGCCAAAGGATGTATGAGCAATTGCATCGCCAAATAATGAATAACGTCGTAAAACTAGGAATAACCCAACTACTGAACAAAGAATTGCAATTGCAATTCCTGAGATCAATGCTCTATGCATAAAGCTATAAGTTAGAATCTCAAAAGACATGATCAATGATGATGCATATGCTCCTGCATTGAGGCCTCAGAGTATTGCTTAACTAATTCATCATCAGAGAAGAATTTTTCAGATTCTCCATGGAAAAACAATGTTCTATTCAAACAAGCTACATGATTAGCCAGTTGATTAACTGCATCTAGATCATGAGAAGACCAAATTATTGTAATTTTTTGTTTAGAATTTAATTCACGAAGAATACTGTAAAACAAATCAATACTTTGTTGATCAATTCCAGTTACCGGTTCATCAAGTATCAATACTTTGGGATTTGTAATCAAAGCTTTTGCAATAAAGACTCGTTGCTGTTGTCCTCCAGATAGTTCACCTATTCGTCTGTATTGAAGTTCATGGATCCATAATTGTTGTAATATTTTATCAATTTTGTTTTCATCTGATTCATCTCTTAATCCCATTCTAATTACATCAGTAACAGTTACAGGAAAATTTTTTTCAAAAATTGGTTTTTGTGGAACATAACCAATTTCTTTTAGGTAACTTTTTGATTTTCGAATATCTTCGCCAAAAAATTTAATCGTTCCCTTGTACTTTGTGTTTAGTCCCAGCATGGCATCAAAAAGAGTGGATTTACCGGCTCCATTAGGTCCAATTATGCCTAAAAAATCCCCTTGATTGACTTCAAAACTCACATTATCAAGTGCCTTGACATCAGGATATTGAACTGTGAGATTTTCTATTTCTACAACTTTCAACATAAAGCCTCCTTTAGATTCTCAAGATTTTGAGTCATTCTTGAAATATAGGAATCTTCTGAGAAAATTTCTAGTGGAGATAATATCAATACCCTACCACCAAGTTCATTTGCAAGGATAGTTGATGTTCTAGAGTCAATTTCTTCTTCACTAAAAATTATTTTGATATCTAATTTCTTTGCTGTAGAGATTACATTTTCTAATGTTTTTGCAGTAACTTCACCATGTGGGATATTTGATGAAATTATTGTATGTTGAGTCAAACCATATTGATCAGCAAAATATGAAAAAGCATCATGGAAAGCAACAAAATCTTTTTTACAATCTTTTAATTCATTTTGAATTTTAGAATCAAGTGCATCTAATTGTGTAATGTAGTTTTTTGCATTAGATTGATAGAATTGGTGATTTTCAGGATCTGAATTTGAAAAAGCTGTTGCTATATTTTGTACTTGAATTTTTGCATAAACTGGATTTAACCAAATATGTGGATCGAAAAATACAATTTTATCATCTATAATTCCAAAACTTGTATCAACAATCGTTCCTTGATAATTCATTTCATCTAACTTATCAACCCAGTTCTCAAAACCAATTCCATTGATGATTATTATATCAGATGCTTGCATTTTTTGGACATCTTTGATAGTTGGCTCCCAATCATGGGGTTCAACTCCAATTGGAACAAGTAATGTTACATCTACTTTTTCTTGACCAACATTTTGAGAAAATTCCTGAAGAGGGTAAAATGATGATAGTGCTTGTAATTTTTGATTGTTTGTTGATACTGTTGGTTGTTCATAGTTTGTTCCATAAACTGCAAATGAGCTTAATGGAATTACAATGGCTATTGCAATAATTGCCATTTTCGTTTGAGTACTCACGCAGCAGTTGTTTTCAGTTTATTAATAAATCTATAAAAAGTTAATAACATTAATTGCTAAACTTATAAGATAATTAATAACATTAGGCATATGCCAATAGTCTCAATATCACTAAATGATGAGATCCTCTCAGAATTAGACAAGCTTCAATCGTCAATGGGATTTTCAGGAAGATCCGAAGCCATCAGGGCAGGAATCAGAGCGTTTGTTTCTGAAGAAAAACAAAAAGCAGATTTGTCAGGTGATATTCATGCAATACTTTTGGTAGTGCACAATGATGAGTTTGATCATGTTGTTTCAGGACTTACTCATAACTTTGAGGATCTAATCACAACACATCTTCATAGTAAGATTGAAAAAGAAAAATGTATGGAACTATTTGTAATTGATGGAGATGCAGAAAAAATCTCTACTATGACAAAAGATTTTCAGACAAACAAAAATATGGATACAGTTAAGCTAGTTGCACTTTAGATATTACTGAGTTTCTAGAGACTAGAATTATTGCCACTATAGAAATTACTAAAACAAGCATTACAACAGTTCCAAATTCAGGTGCCACTACAAGTCCAAATTCAGTTTCCTGACCTGAGTTTCTAATATTTTCAAATTTAATTATGGTAGGACCAGTCTGTTCTTCAGTAAATGTGTATTTTTCAAATTCCCCACCAACTTGAGCAGTACCTGATGTTCTATGTACTTCTTTTCCATTTTGAATTATTACAAATGTATAATCAGAGTTTCTTAGTGGTTCACCAGTTTTACCATCTCTTATAGTAAAAACAAAATTTGTAGCAATTCCAGGTTCTACATCTAAAGGATCCCATGAAAGGTTTACCTGAAAGTCTTCACTTTGTGTATAAGCTGTTAGAGGAAAAGCAGTTTTTTGGTTAGTAGACAAAGTAAATAAAATATTATCAGGTAATGGCACTTCTGATTTTTTCATTTCATTTTTTATAAATCTAAGATGGTCTTGCAACAAAACAAAATGAACAATTCTTTCATCATCTTCTGTATAATCATCAACTGTAACCGAGGCTTTGAATAATTCTACACCATTTGCAAAACCCGAATAACTAGGAGATAAAAATTCAGCAAAATCTTTTGGAAAATGAACTTCAACATGGACTACTGGAACATGAGACATTTGTTTTTCTTTCCAATCAAAAGGCATCTCAAAAGTTACTTCCTTAGCCTCAGGATTATACTTAAAATTTGAAACCTGATCAAAATATGATTTTATTCGAAAATTAACATCCTGTTTTTCAAGATCCCTTTGTGGAAAAGACTCTATTTCCACAATTGTTAAATCTGCATTGTATGTACCAGAATTTTCAATAATGTTTGTAGGTTCATTAATGGTTCTTACTTCAATCTCAAAAGAATATAGACCTCCTGAAGTAAAAAGAGGACCAGAAATCTCTATGGGATTGGATTCAGTTCCATGCCAAGCACCAAGTAGAGAATCTTGTTCTCCATCAATTACAATTTTATCAGTTCCTTCTTTGGGTGTAATCTTTAGAGGCAGTACCCCATTATCTGTAAAAAAATAATTTCTAAAAATCATTTGATTGTCATGAAAAAGTCCAATTAGAAATGTTACATTTTTCGCATTTTCTTTGGTTTCATCCATAGTTGCAGTTATTGTGATTTGTTCTTGTTCATTTTCAAAATACATTGGCATCTCTACTGAAATTGATATTTTCTCTCCTTGGACATTAATTGAAGAAATGGTATCAATTCCCAAACCATGTCCATAAACGCTACTAGCAGGAAACAGTAAACAAAAAATCATAGCAAATATTCCAAGTTTGGTTACTGTCAACATATTCTTTTTAGTCCATGGGTTATTTTACTGTCAGTAATTCTTCCATTTTTTGAATTAAATCATTCATTGTTCTTGCCTCTAAAATTGGTTGAAGCTCTTGTGGATCTTTTGCACCAAGTGCAGATAACGAGTAAATGTAATCAATTGTTGGGGTATCAGTTGTAAGATAGTATTGCTCCAAAACATGATCTAAAGCATGTGGTTCAACAACTTGTGGTAATGCTTGGGTAACAATTTTCTTTTTCCATAACTCAATTAATTTCTCCCATTGTTCAAGTGAGATATTTTCATCTATCTCAGGAATCATTTCAACTTCAGCTTGAATGTACATCTTCTCACCTGTTCCTACTTTTTCATGAATATCTGAGATTTCCTGGTGCCCCTCAACTGATAGAGGATCATAATTTGCTGGCTGTGGAATTGAGGGAGGAATTATTTTTTTAATTTTAAATGAATTTCTTCCAATTGTTTCAATGTGGAGTTGGAGTCCATCCATTTCTACATCTTCACATTTAGTAATTTTAGCAATTGTTCCTACTAATTTAGGAGAGTTCCAACCACTAACAGAATTTTGCTCATCAATTAAGCATACACCAAACTGTCCATCACCTAGCATACAATCATCAACTAGTTGCTTGTATCTTGGCTCAAAAATACGAAGGGGAAGTTCTTGTCTTGGGAACAAGACCAAGTCTAATGGAAATATTGGAATTATTTTTGTTTGTGACAACAAATCATAATGGATTGTCTCTAGATATATGGAATACGGATTTTAGATTTAAAATCCATTCTCGTTGAGTGTCAAGCCTAAGAGGGCTGCACGTGTATGCTTGCCATATTCAGCTTGTTTGAAATACTTTGCATTCTTTGTATTGTCAACTTCAGGAGAAATTTCATCTATTCTTGGTAACGGATGTAAAATAATTGCATCATCTTTCATCTGTTTTAGTAAATCTAAACCAACAACATAACTTCCCTTGACTTTAAGATATTCTTCTTCATCAGGGAATCGTTCTTTTTGAATTCTTGTAACATAGAGAACATCGAGATCATCAAGATGGTCTTCAATGTTAGTTGATTCTGTAAAGTCTAATCTCTTTTTAATCTCATAAACTGAGTCAGAACGAATTCTCAATGATTCAGGAGATATTAGATGAACATCAACATCATAATTTCCAAGTCCATACAAAAGAGAGTAAACAGTTCTACCGTATTTTAAATCACCTACAATTCCAATTTTTAAGCCATCAATCTTTTTCTTTTCTTTTTTGATTGTAAACAAATCTTGAATTGCCTGAGTTGGATGCTCTTCTGTTCCACTACCAGCATTGATTACTGGTTTTTCTGAAACTTCAGCTGCAAATCTACTTGAACCATCAAGGGTATGACGTAAAACTAGTACATCTGAATAAATTGACATAATTTTTACGGTATCAGCAAGACTTTCTCCTTTCTGGGTTGAGGAAGAAATGACATTAGAGATGCCCAAAGAATTTCCACCAATTGAGGCCATTGCTGCATCAAAACTAAGACGAGTTCTGGTACTTGGCTCATAAAATAAGTATCCCAAAGTTTTGCCTTTGCAGATCTCCCTTCTATCTGTAGGATTTAGTTGCAGAATCTTGTCAGTTGCTGAGAAGATTTTTTCAAGTTGATCTTTGTTAAAGTCCTTAATTGAGATAATGTCTTTTTTGTAGAACTCGTTCATTCTTTCAATAATATATACAGGTGACTATACAAAGTATTCTGATGGAACAGTCCGAACTTATGGTTCGACGAATCAAAGAAGGCACTGTAATTGACCACATTGATGAGGGTAAGGGACTTCAGGTCCTCAATGCATTGAGAATTGATGGGGGAGATGGCAGCCTTATCACCATAGCATTGAATGTTCCAAGTGGCAAATTTAAGAAAAAAGACATCATCAAAGTAGAAAATAAATTTCTAAAAGATGATGATACTAACAAACTTGCAGTGATTGCTCCAAAATCAACTATCAACATTATCAAAGACTTTAAGCTAGTTGAGAAGAGAAGAGTCTCCTTACCAAATGAGATAGACAGAATATTTAGATGTTCAAATCCAGATTGTATAACAAATAGTACTGAACATATTGAATCCGTAATGGATGTAATTGACAAAGACGGTAGAGTTCTAAAATGCAGATACTGTGCAAGAGTGCTAGATGTTAACAAGCTAAAATATAATTAAATAAAAAAATCTAAAAATTTGAAAAATATGTTGTTTGGACTATTGTCCTAAGATGATAAACATCATGACTATACCGTAGATAGCGATTGATTCGACCATACCTACGAAGATGAATACCTTTGATTGTAAAGCTGGATTCTCACTAATGACTGCAAGACCTGCTGCACCTACTTGACCAAGACCTATTCCTGCTCCACCGGCTGCAATACCAAAGGCCAAACCAGCACCTAGGAGTTTCATAGAGTCGCCACTAGATGCACCATCTTCTGCTGCAAATGCAACTCCAGTAGATCCTAGAATTGAAATTGCTGATGCTGCCAAAAGTAACAAGACTATAGTTTTCATTTACGATGTGGCTCCTCAAGGTCCATATTTAAATCATGATGAGATGAATTATTCAAATTCGATCCAAAGTTTTCTTTTTGAATGAAGTCAGATCATCTTTGATAGATTTTACGAAATTATCATGATTTGAATCTAATTCCTTCTTGGAATTTTCAAGTAATTTTTTTATTTCTTCTTTTCCCATTATTTTCTACTCTCCATCTTTGCCTTCACTTTTTTTAACTTTGCGAATTCCTCTCTTTCCCTCTCTTCAAGGGTAGAAAGAATGAATCTAATTTTTTGCTGATATTGAGGAATAATCACATTTTCAAGGGCATTAAGCAGTTTTTGAGTCTTTTCCAATGCTTTTGCAAGGCTAAAGATAGAATTTTCATATTCTGCTGCTTTACAAATTTTTGGAAGTAGTTCCTTGATTTGTTTTGCTGCTCTATCAATTGATGAATTGGTGTCTGCAAATCCATATGGCATAGATTTTGTATCTTTTTCAGTAACTGATAGTGCTGGAATTTTTACATCAACAACTCTACGAATATGAACATCTACTTCCATAACTGGCGGAGTAGATTCTGCAACAGAGTCAACTGTATTGGTACCTAATGCCAAATATGCTTCGTTAACTGATTGATAGATATCTTGTAAAGGATCCCAAATTCCACCTCTTGCTTTTGATGCTTCTTCAATCATCTCTTCAATATTTTTTAAGAGTACTTTACGTTTATCATCTAAAATTTTCTGTACCATTACGGCGACTTGAGTTGATTTTTTATATTTTAAAAGTTCAATTTTTGTTGCTGCAACATTTTGTCCAAATGACATTCTGTTACTCTTCCTTGTAATATTCCTCTATGTATTTGTCTTTGATTTTTGTAATCTCGTTCTTTGGTAGTTTAGAGACAATCTTCCATAAGACACCAAGAGTTTCTTCAATGGTTCTATTTTCATCTGTTGCTTGTGATAGGAATTCTTTTTCAAAGACGTCACCTACATCCATGTATTTCAAGTCAATTTCTGTTAGTCCTGCTTTACCTACAATTCCTGCAAGTGCTCTAACTTCTTGTGCTCTAGAATATGCATCATAAACTTGATTGGAAACCTCACCATGATCTGCTCTTGTACTGCCTTCACCAATTCCGTCTTTCATGAGTCTACTTAGACTCATCAAAATATTGATTGGTGGATAAACTCCTTGTCTGAATAAATCTCTACCAAGTACTACCTGACCTTCTGTAATGTAACCAGTTAGATCAGGAATTGGGTGAGTAATATCATCAGATGGCATTGATAGAATTGGAACTTGTGTAACACTTCCTTTTCTACCGTTTAGTTTTCCTGCTCTTTCGTAAATTGTTGAAAGGTCTGTGTATAGATAACCTGGATATCCCTTTCTTCCTGGAACTTCCTCTCTTGCTGCACTGATTTCTCTGAGTGCTTCAGCATAGTTTGTCATATCAGTTAAGATTACTAAAACGTGCATTCCTAATTCAAATGCCAAATATTCTGCTACTGTTAATGCTACACGAGGTGTGATAATTCTCTCAATAGCAGGATCATCTGCTGTATTTAGAAATAGAACACTTCTTTTTAGTGCACCAGATTCTTCAAGACTTCGTCTGAAATATTCTGCTTCACTGTATTGCACACCGATGGCTGCAAATACCACAGCAAAGTCATCACTTGTTCCAACAACACTAGCTTGTCTTGCAATTTGTGCTGCCAAAAGGTTGTGAGACATACCAGAACCTGAAAAGATTGGAAGTTTTTGTCCTCTAACTAGAGTAATCATTCCATCAATTACTGAAACACCAGTTTGAATGAAATCTTTTGGATATTCACGTTGTTCTGGATTCATTGGTTCACCGTTAATGTCAATAAATTTATCAGCAATTGGATCTGGTAAACCGTCTTTTGGTCTTCCTAGTCCATCAAAAACTCTACCAAGTACTTCTTTTGATACTGGCATTTCCATAACTTTTCCTACAAATTTTGCATTTGTTCCAGAAATTGATAGTCCAGATGTTCCTTCAAATACCTGAACAATTGCTTTTCCGTTTCCAACTTCAAGAACTTTTCCCAATCTTCTTTGGCCATCATTGGTTTCAATTTCTACTAGCTCATCAAATGCTGCATTTTCTACATCATCTACAATTACTAGTGGACCTTTGATTTCTGCAATCTTACTATATTGAACCCCGCCTTCAGTTGTCAATTTGATACTTTAACTCCTGTAATTGATTTGAATTGTTCAATCATATCTTTGTCTAGTTGATCAAGTTTTGGCATCTCATCATCTTTGACATCCATTCTTGCTTTGAGAATTAAAGTAACAACTGCCATTTCTCTAATATCAGATAGTGCAGCTCCTTCTTTGAGTGCTTGTTGTCCTCGTTTGTAAAAGTCAACTAATAATTTCAATAATTTGTATTGTTTCTCAGGACTACAATAGGTATCAACATCATCAAATGAGTTTTGTTGTAACAAACCAATCTTTACCATTCTTGCAACTTCAAGAATTAGTTTCTCTTCATCAGGTAATGCTTCAGGACCTAATAGTCTAACAATTTCTTTTAGGGTATCTTCTCTTTGTAAAATTCCATATGCTTCACTTCTAAGACTTAGCCAGTCTTCATTGATGTTTTCACCCCACCACTTTGCAATATCTGCAAGGTAACCAGAGTAACTATTCATCCAGTTAATTGATGGATAGTGTCTTGAATAAGCTAGTTTAGCATCAAGTGCCCAGAAAGTTTTGATAAATCTCATTGTGTGAGTTGTAACTGGTTCTGTAAAGTCACCACCAGATGGAGATACTGCACCAACTAGTGTAACTGAACCGTCACGGTCTGGACTTCCAGAAGCCCTTACACGACCTGCTCTTTCATAAAATTCTGCTAATCTAGATGCAAGATATGATGGATATCCTTCTTCTGCAGGCATTTCTTCTAATCTACCACTCATCTCTCTGAGTGCTTCGGCCCATCTACTTGTAGAGTCTGCTACAAGTACAACGTCTTTACCCATATCTCTGTAATATTCTGCAATTGTTACACCAGTGTAGATACTTGCTTCTCTTGCTGCTACTGGCATGTTACTAGTATTTGCAACAAGTACGGTTCTATCCATAAGTGGTTTTCCACTTCTTGGGTCTTTGAGGTGTGGGAACTCAACTAGCACTTCAGTCATTTCATTTCCTCTTTCACCACAACCAATGTAAACAACAACTTGAGAATCAGCCCACTTTGCAATTTGGTGTAATGTAACTGTCTTTCCTGTTCCAAATGCTCCTGGAATTGAACCAGTTCCACCTTT
This sequence comes from Candidatus Nitrosopumilus sp., assembly GCA_041603475.1. Lineage (GTDB taxonomy): Archaea > Thermoproteota > Nitrososphaeria > Nitrososphaerales > Nitrosopumilaceae > Nitrosopumilus. The sequence goes on from JBFIEJ010000019.1 coordinate 12,036, forward strand.
TGCAATTGGGAAGAAAGTGTCTATAACTCGTTGACCAGTAAGTAGAGGAACTGTAGGATCATATCGTTTCAAATATGGACGTGGTTTTCTAACAGGCCATCTGTGATACATCTTAATTGGAATATTTTGACCATCTTTTTCTGCTGAAGCAAGTTCAGTCTCTAAATCATAATCTCCTTCAGATACTAGATTTGAGATTTTTCCACCTGGGTGATCTGGTGGAACCATAATAGAGTGTTCAATAAGATCTGTTTCTTGTACTGTTCCAATAACATTTCCTGGTAATACTTCATCACCATTACTTGCAGTTGGAACAAAGTGATATTTTTTAGTCATATCTACCGGAGTGGTTGTAATACCTCTTCCAATGAATGATCCAGATGCTTTAGATAATTCTCTTAATGGTCTTTGAATTCCATCATAAAGTTGTCCAATAATTCCAGGACCTAATAATACACTTAGTGGATTTCCGGTTCCAACAACTGGTTCTCCTGGTTTTAGTCCACTTGTTGATTCGTATACTTGAATAAATGCTACATCCCCAGTTAATCTGATTACTTCACCAACTAATTTTGAATTACCTACAGTTACTGTTTCATACATTTTTGCATCGGCCATACCGTCGGCTTTTACTGCCGGACCACTTACCCAAACAATTCTTCCTTGAGCTGCCATATCCTAATTTCCTACTCCGAATTTGGATGCAATTTCTTTCCTTATTAAAGGCTTCATGCGTTGAATTCTTGCATCTAATGTATTGTCAAATGTCATTGCACCATCTTTTGATTTTACAATAATTCCTCCAAGACAATCAATTGAATCAGATGATAATTCTGCTCCTGAAAATTGTGATAATGCAGATTGAACGACATCTTTATCTTTAGTATTGGTAAAAACTGTAACTTCAGTAGTTCCTAAAATTTTGGTTGATTCATCCAACAAAGTCTTAATCAAATTTGAATAATCACCGGTTCTGTCACCATTTGAGATTTGGTCTAATGCTTTTGTGAATACCTTATCAACTGCTTCTTCTAGAACCATTAACTGCTTATTTCTAGCCTCTAAATCGGCACTTCCAATGATCTGTTTTTCGATCTTGTCTGCCTCTTTCTTGCCATCTGAAATTATTTTGTTATATTCTCCCTCTAATTTAGGTAGAGAATCATCAAGATTTTTTTGAGAATCCTCCAAGCCGGATTTAATGCTAGATAGGATGTCTTTTTCAGTGTTTTTTAGAATTTTATCGATTGTACTTTCTAATGCCGAATTAGATGTCAATGGGTGCCGTTGACCCATAATAGATTTTAATGTTTGGGAATGAACATTATCAGAAAGATATTAAACTCAATGAAAATACCCAAAATTTGTCTTGGGAACAGCCGATCTAAAACTAGGAACAGTAATTTTACCAAGAAGTGAATCACCTAAGGCAATCTCTAGACTAACAGAATTTGAGTGGTATCACAAAATTGATTCAGCAAGTGATCTTGTAACCCCTGAAATCGATGATCTTCTTCTAAAGGCTCAACAGACATACCAATCAATTGATGATGTCATTAAAGGAATGGGAATTCCACTTCAAGTCGGAATTATGGAGATTTTATTCAAAGGAACTGTAATCAAGAAAAAAGACTTTGAAATTAATGAAATTGAAGAGATGATAAATGAGCTTAGCAAAGAGGCCCCATCAATTATTGACAAACCGGCACAACTACTAGAAGACGCTACAAATGCTAGAACATCAATTGAAGAATACAAGTCCCTCAAAGATACTTTGGAAGTAATCAGAAAGATGAAGATGGATTTATCTGGATTTGGATTAATGAAATATTTCTTTACAAACCTCTTTGTGATAAATTCATCAGATTATGATGAGATTGTACGTTCACTAGAAGGAATTACAGTTTACAAATATGATTTAGAAAATAAAGAAAAATCTGCAATTTTAGTAATTTCAGATACAAAAGATTCTGAAAAAGTTCTCAAAGTATTGAGAAGTTTCAATTCAAACTCTTTTAAGATTCCAGAAGGCTTCCCTCAAGTACCAAGTGAGGCATATGAGCTTGCAGAATCTAAGATAAAAGAGATGACTGCAAAACAGGCAGCAATCAAAAAAGAGCTAGCAGGATTAACTAAAAAGATTAGACGTGATATTTTAGCTATACATGAAAAGGCTCAAGTTGCAAAAGATGTACTTGAGACTTTGAGAAAACCAGGAGGAACTAAAAACTTTGCAGTTTTACAGGGTTTTATTCCAGCAAAGATGGAATCAAAGTTTACAGAGTCAACAAAGCAATGGATGTCAGTTGTTGAAGACATCACAGATCCAAAACTAAGAGAAGAAATTCCAACATTATTTGATAATAAAAAATTTGTTAGAACCTTTGAAGTAATTACAAAGAGTCAAGGAATTCCAAAGGCAGGAGAACCAGATCCAACTCCTATGATTGCTCTAATGTGGCCAATATTCTATGGATTGATGTTTGCAGATATGGGTCACGGATTGTTACTGATGGGATTAGGATTGTTATTCAAAGTAAAAGGACAAGGAGAACTATCTAGATGGGGAATGCTTATTGCAATATCTGGTGCCTCTGCAGCAATTGCAGGTGTTGGTGCGGGTGAAGCGTTTGGATACCATCTTGACCATATGGGTCCATTTGAAGGACTGTTAGAAAAAGGTGGAGCTCTGCATTCAGTTAGTTGGATTGTTGGAATCCTCAGTGTAGCAGAATTAACATTTGAACAAGTAATTAACATTCTCAAAGTTTCATTATTCATAGGAATTGTTCATTTGGTTTGGGCAATGACATTGAGAATAATAAGATTAGCTAAAGATGGACACAAGTTAGTTGTCTTTACTGAAGCAATTCCAAACATTACACTCTATGGTGGAATTGTTGTTATAATGATGTGTGCAATTGGTTCACAGTATGATGTGATGAATATGTATTCCAAAGTTCACACAGAAGCAGTACCATGGGTTACAATGTTCCTTGGAGATTGGGCACAAGTATGGATTGTAACAAGAATTGCAGTAGTTATCGTAATTGCATCAATGGTGATCATGATGGTAGGTGGAGTAATGCATGCAAAGAAACATCCAGAAGATGGAGCAGATCCTGCAAGTGTTATCATGGAAGTATTACTAGGTAAGACAGTTGAGAGTTTAGCTCACACTATTAGTTATGCTCGACTTGGAATTATGCTGCTTGTGCATGCGGCTTTGCTACTAACAGTAAATAATGCATTTACGTCCTTAGGTGGAGTATCATCAGGTGGTGCAATGGCTATGATCATTGGCGGTAACTTAGGAATTATGATGATTGAGGGATTGATCGTGTATATCCAGTCTCTCAGATTGCACTTGTATGAATTCTTTACAAAGTGGTATGTTGGTGGCTCACAGCCATTTAGACAAATAAGACCAGAGTTGATTTACAATCAATTTATCTGGAAAAGAAAATAAAACTAAATTATTTTTCATAAAGATTGACAATTACTTTAGTTGTCCAAGGTTTTAATTCATCTGGAAATATCACTAATAATCCACTACCTTCTTTGATATTTTGGCACGATCCACTATAGCTTTGTTTATTTTTTCCAAAGCAACCAAGTTCTGAATAATAATCAAAATTAGGATTTCCAAAATTACTGAGTTGTTCTGAAGATGGAATAAAATATACATTAAATCCCAAATCCTTGTTATCAGATTTTATACTGTAGTCATAAGATGTTATTTCTTTGGATGTACAAATAGGGAAAAACTGTAAGAATCCATTTTGAATTTTGTTTTCTTGAACAGAATTATTGTAATTTCTGTTATCAATATCAGGATATATTGAGATATCTGGATCGTTGCTTAACTGCTTTCCCTGAATAAACTCGATCTCATGTCTTACGGTATCAATAGTTTTTCTATAAATAATTGGATACCATTCTTCTTGGCAATCACTAAATTCATGTTTTAATTCAACATATGATTTTCCATTTATGTCTAAAAGTTGATTTGTGTTGTATTTTTTTGATTCTGCATTTAGAGCAGGATTAGAAAAGTTTTCTCTATCAGACTTGTACCATGAATTTGTTACCTCAAAAATTATATTTTTTGAATTACTATTCCAGTCAGATAACAAATGAACATATACAGAATATTTGTTTATTACCTGCTGAGTCTCTGATGCAAAAATTAAGTGACCAAAAAATGCATTAGCAAAAATTATTGATAATGCAATTACAGGAATTATGACATATAGAATTTTTTTCATTTTTATTTATCTAATCAGATGGTGAAAGAATTCATATAATTATATATTTGAATTAAAGATGAAAGAGTACAAGTAATGGCAAAAATTTTTAAAAATATAGCAGTTGCAATAATTACTCCTACACATACCAAAAAATCATTTAATGTGGGATTACAAATGGCTAAAAAATTTGACTCTGAATTGACAGTCATTGAGTGCATGTACAAAATTCAGCCAAAGTTGTATTTTTTTGAGACAAAATCAGACAAGAAAAAAGCAGATATGCAAATTTCCAAATTAAAAGCAGAATTAGAGAATTGGAAAAAGATTGCCCAAAATGAAGGGGTTAAGATCAAGACGAAATTTGCTCTAACTGATTCTATAGCACATTGGGTAATAGATTATGTTAAAGAAAACAAAATAGATCTCTTAGTGGTAGACTATCCAAAACTATCAATGGTAGAAATGTCACTTTATGATGATATCATAAACACAATTCATCATGAATCTCATTGCCATCTATTAACCACCAAACAATAGTATTCTTCTCTATTGCAGTAATCATTTTTAGAACAATTATATCTACAAAAGAATAGGGCAGTTGGTATGATCAAGGGACTTGTGGTATCAATGAGTCTTACAATGATTCTAGTTTTTGGATTGCTTTTTGCACTACTTGCTGGTTTAAGTTTCTACTACAATCTTGGAATTTTTGTAACAGTAGGCTTAGCAATAGGCTTGGGTTTGTTTCAATGGGCAATAGGACCATCAATAGTAAGATGGAGTACAAACATGAGTCCACTAAACAAGGAAGAGTTTCCATGGATTGAAGAAACGACTCACGAAATATGTATTAAAAATAGAGTAAAGTTTCCAAAAATAACAATAGCTAATACTAGTATGCCAAATGCATTTGTGTTTGGAAGAACAAGTAAATCTGCAACATTAACTCTTACTCGTGGACTAATTGATAGATTGACAAAAGATGAGGTTAGAGCAGTCATTGCGCATGAAATAGGTCACATTAAACATAATGACATGGTCGTAATGACAATAATTTCAGTAATTCCAACTATTGCATATTTTATTGCATTATCTACAATGTTCGGAGGCAGATCCAGGAATCAAGGAGGAGCTGCAATGTTAATTGGAATTGGTGCATTTGTAGTTTATTTCATTACAAATCTATTGATTCTTTATTTTTCACGTCTTCGAGAATTTTATGCAGATAATTTTGCTGGACGACAAGTACGGCCAACTATCTTGGCTAATGCTTTAGCCAAAATCACATATGGTTTGAGTTTACAAAAACAAGAAGCAAAGAATTCGACATTACGTTCATTTTATGCAGTGGATCCTATTTCATCTAGTTATGAAGTAACAAAGTTTGCTTCATACTATAAAGATCAGCATATTTCAGAAGATGAAGTAAAAAAGGCAATGGATTGGGAACGAAATAGTAGTTTTAGTAAATTCGGTGAGATTTTTAGAACTCATCCATTAACCTATAAGAGAATTAACAAACTATACCAGATGGAAAAAGAATTTTCCTAAAATTATTAGATTATCATAATTCCATTTGAAATCAAATATTGAATTCCTGCAATAAAGTCTGAATCCTCCAACAATCCTTCAGACCACCATCCAGCGTTATTTTTTACCCAGGATGGAATTTCACCACTTGTATTCTCAACTGTTTCAGTTGGAGGAATTACAATTACACCATTTTTAATCAAATATTTTATTCCCTCTACAAAATCTGCATCTTCTAATAATCCACCAGACCACCATCCAGCGTTATTTTTTACCCAGGATGGAATTTCAACTATTGTGGGAGGGGCGGATAAAACACTTGTTCCAAGAATTTCAATTTCTTGATCATTTGTATAAAATGGAATTATCAGAGTTCTAGTGTTATCTGCTGAATTGATTTCAAGATAATCTGATTCAGTTCCATCAATTAGAACATAAAAGATATCATCTTCATCGTCAAATGTTGCATCAACTAAACCGCGTGGAATGTTAAGTTCTATAAAACCATCATCAAATGAAACAATTTCAATAATTAATGATGTAGTATCAACATCCAAATTCATTACCAGAATTTCGCCATTTTCAATGTCATAACCTACATCATAATCTAAAATATCATACAGACTGGCTTCGGCATAAACAAAATTAAAAGAAATAAGAATCAAAGCAGCAGTTAATACAGATAATGGCTTGAAGATCATGTAGTATCTCCAACAATATCCTGTTCTACTTCAATTCCTATTTCAGCACAAACTTCTGCTAGAAGATCTGCCTCTAAGTCTGAAAGTTCATCAACTGTTAACCCCTCAAGGTCTGCATTGGTATAGAAATCAGAGAGTGTCATTTCATAACAGTCATCAATGGATTCTTCAACAACTTCTTCAACCTCAGCTGAATCCTCTACATCTTCAAAAACTGTAATTGGAACTGGATCATCAACTGAAAGTGTTCCTACAAAGTCTAGAATCCATTGTGTTCCAGATTTGCTCTTTCCATCAGTGGCAATAATGTCAACTGATGCTCCTAATTCAGTAGGGAATATGCCTTGCATGTTGATTTGCATGGCAAATGTATGTGGCTGACCATTAGTATCAACTGTGTTTATAGCAACTTGTAATGAATCATTGTCAAAGTTTGCTCTACTTCGTCCAAATGCTACATCATGCACATTGTATATTTCACCTGTAGTAGTATTTTCAATGACTATTTGGCCACCAATTATTTTCAGTGTTGCGCCAGAATCACCTAATCTGACTAATTCAAGATTCACATCACCAGATACAGTCTTTACATCATTTTCATTTTTAGTGCTAAATGCATCACCTTTGAAACTTAGAACATAATTTGTAATATCTGCTTCAGGAAGTTCTACGATATCCCCATAGTAACTTCCATCTTCAACTTTATCAATTAAATCAGATGATCTTACTTTATCTCTAATTGTATCTATTCTATCTTTTACTTCAGCACGAATTTTCTCTTTGTGCTCTAAAACAATTTCTCTAAATTTGTCTTTACCAACCTCGTGAATTTTTGATTTGATTAAATCAGTTCTAAATTCAACTCTGTCATGAATTTCATCTCTAATATTATCACGTACTTTGTCTTTTATTTTGTCTTTAACAATATCTTTGACTTTGTCCCTTATCTCTAATGCAACTCTGTCTTTAACTTTGTCAGTAATTCTATCTTTTACATTTTGACGAAAGTCTTGAATGTTATCTTTTTTATTTTGAATTCTTTCTTTTACTTCAGCTCGTTTTTCTTGAACTTTTTCTATTACTTCAGCTCGTTTTTCCTGGGCTTTTTCTTTTAGTTTGATTTTGATTTCATCTTTTTTATTTTGGAATTTTTCTTTTAGGTCTGCTCGTTTATCGAAAATTTTTGATTTGATCTCTTCTTTTCTATCTGAAATATTATCTCTAATTTGATCTCTTTTCTCCTCAACTCTATCCTTTATTGCTTGTTTTCTGTCTTGGATGTTATCTTTAATTTGATCTCTTTTTTCTCTTGCTTTCTCTTGTAATTCTGCTCGTTTTTCTTCTAGTTTTTCTCTGGCTTGTTGTTTACGTTCTTCTAATTGGTCACGAATTTGCTGTTTTCGCTCTTCTAGTTTTTCTCTGGCTTGTTGTTTACGTTCTTCTAATTGATCACGAATTTGCTGTTTTCGCTCTTCTAGTTTTTCTCTGGCTTGTTGTTTACGTTCTTCAATTTTGTCTTGTGCTTGTTGCTTACGTTCTTCTAATTGATCACGAATTTGCTGTTTTCGCTCTTCTAGTTTTTCTCTGGCTTGTTGTTTACGTTCTTCAATTTTGTCTTGTGCTTGTTGTTTACGTTCTTCTAATTGATCACGAATTTGCTGTTGTCTTTCTGCTTCTTGCTGAGCCATCTTACGTTTCTCTTCCGGAGTCATTTGATCAGCAGAAATTGAGTTTACATTTTTTGTA
>JBFIEJ010000020.1:0-18825 GCA_041603475.1 Candidatus Nitrosopumilus sp.
CATGAATCTAAAAGACAAAATAGCTGAATATCCAAATTTTCCTAAAAAAGGTATTTTATTTAGAGATTTTAGTCCAATTCTAAAGGATCCATCATCAATGTCATTTATTGCTGATGAATTTGCAAAGTATTTTCATCCAAAAAATATCGACGTATTTGCAGGAATTGAGTCAAGGGGATTCATTCTTGCCTGTATTTTGGCATCAAGATACAACAAAGGAATGGTAATGATTAGAAAAGCAGGAAAATTACCTGGAAAAACCACAAAATTATCATATACAATTGAATATGGCAAAGACACCATAGAGGTTCAAAAAGACATTATCAAAGAAGGCCAGAAAGTGCTCATTTGTGATGATCTACTTGCAACTGGCGGTACTGCAAAAGCTTCTGCTAAATTAATTGAAAAAGTTGGTGGTAAGATTACAGGATTTGCATTTATTATTGAATTAACAGATCTAAATGGAATTAAAGGAATTAGTAATTACGATTGTAAATCATTGGTGAAGTATTAATGGAAAAAGATGTAGAAATAGGAATTTTTGGCGGTACAGGAATTTACGATTCAGGATTACTTGAGAATCCTCAAGAAATTGATATAGACACTCCATATGGAAAACCCTCAGACACAATTACAGTTGGAATGTTTAATGGAAGAAAGATTGCTTTTCTTCCAAGACATGGAAAAAAACACACCATACCACCTCATATGATTAATTTTAAAGCAAATATTTGGGCATTCAAAGAATTAGGAGTTACTAGGATTATTGCACCATCAGCTGTGGGGAGTCTTAAAACAGAATTAGAGCCAGGGCATTTTGCATTACCTTCACAATTTTTAGATTTTACAAAATCAAGAGATGGTTCATTTTCTGAAGAAGGCAGGGTAATCCACATTTCAGTAGCAGATCCTTTTTGTCCAGAACTTCAATCAACAATTCTGTCCGTGACAAGTAACCAAAATATGAAAATGCATAAAGATTGTACTTATGTCTGCATTGAGGGACCAAGATTTTCAACAAAGGCTGAATCAAAATTCTATCGTAGTACTGGTGCAGATATTATTGGGATGACTCTAGTTCCAGAATGTCAACTAGCACGAGAAGCTCAGATTTGTTATGCGTCAATTTCAACAGTAACGGATTATGACGTTTGGGCAGAAAAACCAGTAACTGCAAAAGAAGTATTGGAGACATTATCAAAAAATGTGGAAATGACAAAAAAAGTATTAACTGAATTAATTGATAAAATTCCTAAAACAAGAAGTTGTTCCTGTGCTAAGGCATTAGAAGAAGCAGAATTTTAGTCATCCACAAATGATTCTCTTTTGAGTCCTTCTGGTAGTGTTAAATCACCTTGAAGTAGATTTCTCTGAAGCAACATTATTACTTCCTCAACATCATATCCCAATTTTTCTAGTTCCTTTTCAGTTGTTTTAGATAGCTTTGCTCCAATATTTTGTCCCCCAATTCGTCCAAATGCAATTGCAGTAAAACGAAATTCATTGTTATCTATGGTAAAATTTCCAGTAATCTTTGCGGCCATTTGGCTTCCGTGAACATTATTTATGTGAACTTTAAGATCCATTTCAAAAATTAAATTTCGACTGCTTTGTTAATATTTTCATCAATTAAAAAGCTCCAGTGCTTATCATCCTCTACCTTAAAATTATTAATTTTGAGCGGAATAACTTTTTCATCCAAACACTCATGTTTGATTTCACCGTTTTCTTTAACTCTCACCAATTTCCATTTGTATTTCCCTTGTTGTAATTTACATACAGTTACTGCCCATTTTGCATCAGAATCAATTTTTGGCATTCCTACCAAATCTGCGATTTCTTCTATTCCAAGCTGCTTCTCTTCACAGAATAGTTTTTTACAAACTCCGCATCGCCAAACATCAACTGAGCCAATAGTTCTTTCATCAACATTGATGTTCACAACCCCATAGTAAACTGGTTGATGTTTACAAGTTTCAGTGTCAATAGTCAATGCTGTTCACCAATCATTAGCATTATTTAGTTCTTGCATCATCATAAAATTTTTCTAAAATTACCCCTATATTGTCAACAATTTTGTTTCGTTTAAATTCGATATTTTCTCGCTCACACATTCTCCTAAACATGTTAACTGCAGTAAATCTGGGATGCATTGCTTCAAATTCAGTTTCTGAAAAATCTATGAAAGCCCCAAGACTCATCAAATCCTTTGCTGCCCTTTGAGCAATATTATCAGAGATCTTTAATTTTTCGGCAATTTTTGACGAAGTCATCTTTCCATAACAAGTAACTAGTAAGTACACTTTGGCTTGAATAGGATCTAATTTTATTTCAGAAACTAGATCGCTTTCAATTTTTGAAGAATCCATATTTATGAAATATGTCTCATAGACATAAAATTTGATCTATACTCTATTTTTTGACTAGGATTTTTTTTGAAATTTTTAATGAAAAGCCCATTGCTATAAAATGCACTACTGCACCAATAATTGCCCCAATCATAAGATTATCAAGAATTTGCCATACCAGGAAAAAAACCAGTATGGATGGTACTGAAACAATAATAGCAATAATTGTTCCTTTTAAGATTATTTCTTTAATAGATAGTTGAGAACCTTGCCTATCAGACAACAGTAAAAAAATCAAAAAATGGTAATAAAAACCAAAGATATGATATTATTTTTGTTTAATTAAATTTTCATTAATTTCTTCTTTTTAAAAGCTCAAATTATGAGTTTAAAATAAAATTTGTACTTGATAAAATTAATAAAATTATGAATCCATGTTAATTTCAGGAATGATATTCTAAATATCATTTAACTTTTCGATATAATGTATGTAAAAATATGCAATTGTTGGAGATTGAAATTATTACAATTGGGATTCTTGTTGGTTTTTATGCATTATTTAGTGGATTAGAAATAGCAATTGTTGGAGTTAGGCGCTCTAGAGTAATTCGCCTTTATCGAAGAAAGATTCCAGGTTCATCTCCACTTTACAAATTAAAAATGAATCCTGGAATGATGACATCAAGTGTAAATCTTGGAAATACTTTGGTCAATGTAGCATCATCAGTTCTTGCGGCAGATGTAGCAATAAAATTACTTGGAAGTGATGGTGTTGGAATAATCATAGGAATAATGACATTTGTTATTTTGGTTTTTGGTGAAATATTACCAAAAACATATTGCAATGTAAATCCTGAAAAGGTATCATTAAGATTTAGCAAAGTATTACTTGTATTTACTTACATAATGTACCCATTTGTAAAATCATTGGAGTACCTTACACAATCAATACTAAAATTATCTGGAGGATATTCTCCAAGGCCAAAACCAATAACAGAAGAAGAAATTAAAGAAGTTGTAGATCTAGGATATAGAGAAAAAGCATTAGAAAAAGAAGAACGGGACCTTGTTTATAATGCATTAGAGTTTGATGATAAACCTATCGAGGATGTAATAACTCCAAAAAGCCAAGTTTTTTCTTTAGATGCAAAACTCACATTATCTGAAGTTAGATCGAAAATTGAAAAAAAAGGATTTTCACGCATTCCTGTTTTTGAGAAATCTTCAGACAAAATAATAGGTATTTTACACATATGGGATATTTCAAAAATTCCTGAAAAAAAATATAGTAAAACGAATATAGCAAAAATTGCAAGAAAGCCATTCTTTGTTCATTCTAGTGATAGAATAAGCAATCTACTCATTGAATTGAAAAAAAAAGATATGCATATGGCAATTGTCATAGATGATCAAGACGATTTAGTAGGAATAATAACAGTAGAAGATTTGTTAGAGGAAATTGTTGGAGATATTGTAGGAGAGGCCAAAAAATAGTGAGCAATTTAATTAAAATCAAATAATTAAGCTAGATCTAAGAAAAGAATTTTTAAAAAATAGCGCTGAAAACCAAAGATACTTTATATTTGGTAAATTAAGATTTTTACTGTTTGGCAAGTTATAAAGGAGCATATTCAAATGAACAATCTCTTAATTTTGTAATCCCAATAATTGTGATTTTATTTTTAGGAATTATCTATATTATGACACAAAGAGCAGATTCAGGATTTGTCAGTTTTATCTTAATTGGGGCAGCAGCAATTACAATGTTTTATTGGGTAAGAGTTCTTAAGAAAATGACAAAAGATCAAAAACCATCATACAGTCAAACAAGAGAACAAGAAACAAAGAATTGGGTTTATGATTTAATCAAAGGGGAAGGAGAATTTGTATTTGTAGCTGAAGTTCCAGGTCCTGAGGATAAAATTGCAGTAAGACTGGTTGATGGGATGCTTTACATTCGCGGTACAGCAGGATTCTCAAAAGAAGTTCCCATAGAAGGGGCAAACGACATGCAAATTTTTGATTTCAAATATAGAAACGGTGTTTTAACACTAAGAATAAAATAATTAGAGACTTTTTGCCAATTCTAATTTTTGCGGCAAATATTTTTCTGTGATATTAGTCAAACCGTATTTAGAAAATGCCTCCAACTCTGCTTTTCTTTTTAGTCTCAAAAATACATCCAATTCTTTTTTCCAAATACCATCTTCATATCTTGGATCTTTTTTAAGATCATAACATCTTTTGATATCTGATTCAGTCATAGGAATTGTTGGAAGCTTATACTTTTCAATATCTGTTGCCCAAACACCAACCCATTTTGCATCTGGGACTGTGAGTTCTCTTAAATGAGCCGCATTTGCAGAACCAGATTTAATCACCATAGCAATATGCTCCCCATACACATCTCCATCGGTCAATACAATTACAGGCAATCCCATCTCTTCATGAAGTCTTTTTAATAATGTCCTTGTTGAACGAGGAGCTTGTCCGCCAGTGTTAATTATTATAGATTTAAATTTTTTATCAATTTGTTCTTCAACAAATCTAGTAAACAAACCACCTTTTTCAATTGCAATTACAATTTCAGCACTAGTATCTACTAATTCAGCAGTAGTCAAACTTGGACCTATAGAATATCCATCAGGATGATTAGACAAATTCATAGTTTTTCCTTCATATCCTGGTATGGTATATTCAATATTCAAATCACCAAATATGGAGCTCCTCTCTTCAGGGAAAATATGAAAATCCTCTCTAGGTTTTGAAGTAACTGCTTCCAAATCCACAATTATGTTATCAGATTCAGATTGATCCTCAAACTCTATTGCAAATGCTTGCGATGAGTAATATACATCTCTGAGTGTTGAGGATTTTTTCTCTTGTGTTAATCTATTTGCAAAAAATGCCAACCACATCAATTGAGTAAATGATCTTAACTGTGAGGAGTTTCTTGAACTTCGCAAAGCAGAATTACTTCCAAGAATGTATTGCCTTAATTTTTTATCATAAACAATATTACTAACAGATCTACTTGGAATAGAGAATTTTGGAAACTGTCCACTATCTAGATCATCATATATTTTTGCACCATGACTTTTTAGCATTTCTAAAATAGTTTTTTGTTTAGCGTCAGCTTTTTTACTTCGTTCTTTAGATTTACTTGTTTTCAATTTCTTTTTCCTCCTCTACAATTTGTTTAGTTTCAACAGGGCTTTCTTCATCTAAGATTTTCTTATAATTAGGTTCTTTCTTTTTACCAGCTAGTTCAGTACAGAATTGTGCAATTAATGGAATGTATTTTGCATAAAGATTTGCTCTTTTCTTTGCCATTTCAGCTTGTCCTCTTTTTGACATGTATGCTGCCAATTTTCTTGAGAGATATTGTAATGCTAATCTGAGTTCTCTTTCTATTTCAGGTCTGTCAGCAACATTTTCTTTTCCAGCAGTTTTGTATGGGATTCTAGTAGAGCAAATATGAGAAACGATAATGAAAGGTGGATCACCTTTTACTTTGTACCTTCCCCAATCAGTATCATTTACGACTTTCAAGACTACATCACTACCTTCATCATACAACAAAGGAATTCTGTTTGCATATCTGTAAACATGAGGCCCTCCAGTTTTAATATCTCCACCATATGCAATTCCCATCTCAATGATGAATGGAAATCCAGAATATGCTGAAGCTGGACGTTGAACAACGGCAGTAAAGTCCGGATTGAAGAACTTTTTGATTCCTTTTTCTAATGGTGCCTCCCCTAATGGAGCCAAACAACTAGGATCAGGAGCAAGAAAATCTTCAAATTTTTGAAGTGAATCACTAAGATTGACTAATTCTTGATTAGTCATAGTACCCATTCGTTTTTCAGGTTTGAATCCAGCAAATTCTGCAAATTTATTTGCAGTTGTCGGACCAATTCGCTGAAATCGTTTTGTAAGAAATGTAGTTAACGGTTCACCTTGAACAGTATTTGTTAATTGTTTGTAATATGGACTATCAGGATCCATATCTACAGTTTTTGATTGAGAATCTCCAAAATCCCAATAATGTAATTTTTTGTTTGGAATATCCAAATCTTCAATGGTTATTTTATTTAATTTCTCAAAATCCATTTTGAGAAAAGACATCAGTGCAACTACTACTCTTACTTGTCGTGGAAGAGTCTTCCATTTTTTTCTTGCTTTTTCCATTATTGCAGTAAAACTAAGACTTTTTTTGGATAATCCCAAATCTTTTCTAACTTTTTCAATCATTGCATCATCTATTGTTGGAATATCAAATTGTGATTCAACAATCATTCTACGAATTCTTTCAACATCAATTCCATGGGGATGTGGCCTAATTATTGTAGGTGCTGGAGGTATATCTTTTACAAATCTAGGATGTTGAAATTTTTCTCCTTTAGGATCATCAAATGTAATTGATGCATATGGAGTAATCAAAGATGTTTCATAAACATAATCACGGATTTTGTTACCTGCTTTAGAATAATCACCTTCAAGACAGATGCTTACAGAAAGACCTTGTTTTGTTATGTCTTTTGTAGTATGTTTTACTATTACTGGTTTATTTTTTTGAATGTCAAGTAACAATTCAAATTCTTCTTGTGTTTTTCCGTCTGTAGAACTTTTTACTACAACTGGTTTGTTAGTTGTAATTTGTCCATATAAAATTGCCATTGTAGCTCCAAGTCCAAACATACCTCTAGCTTGTTTTAGTCCAAATTTGGAACCATACAATACAGTTCCAAAAGCAAGAGGAATATGTTTTGCATCAATTCCAGGACCATTATCTTTTACAGTCAGGATGTAGGGTTTAGGATCAGGCTTATCAGGCTCAACTGCTTTAATTGTCAAGTGGACATCTGGCAGTATTCCTTTCTGATCACATGCATCTAATGCATTTTCAACAAATTCCCTTACAGCGGTATAAAGTGAGCGTGTAGGATTACTGAATCCAGCTAAATCACGATTACTGTAAAAGAACTCACTAGGAGAAATTTGGTTAAATTTTTCTTTAATCGAAGACATTTTGATCTTCCCACAATTGCATTTTTTCTTGTTTTTCTTTTCTGTTTGCTGTTTCTAATTTATCATAAACTGCTCCATGCATACTTCCACTTGAAATAGAAGAAATTGCATCTACTGCTAATCTTAATTTACTAGCATCACCAATTATAGAAACAGTTTTTCCATAAACTGAGATATGAGTACCACTTAGATTTTCCATGTTTCGTCTTGCTCTCCCACCTTCTCCAATAATTCTCCCTTTTATCCTTTCAACATTTGCATTTGATTTTCCTGCAAATTCTCTAAGATCTATTACATGCAATGCATTTTCTCCTTTTAACAAGGTCAAAGCATTTTCTGGAGAAAATCCTCTACCTATTGCTGTAACAATTTCCATTGCTTTGAATGGTTGAATCTTTTCAACATCACCATTGGATTTTATTAATACTTCTCCAGTATCTCCGTCAATATCCAATGAGACATGACATAATTTTTCGATATTAGATTTTACTTTCCCGGATTTACCAATTAAAACAGCAATTCGATCATTTGGAACCCGAATTAATTTTTCAAAACTCATTTTATTATTTCCTCAAATAAGATATCAGTGTCATCAACAGAAATTCCTCTTTTATTGAAGAATTTTGTAATGTTATTAATATCTCTTTTAAGAAATTCATGTGAATTTGGATGCCTTAGATCAACTGCAGACCCCAAATCAAAAACTACCAAACCATTTTCTGTTTTGAAAATATTGTATTCTGAAAAATCTCCATGTACCAATTTTGCTTTATGGTAAAGATTTTTGAGAATGGAAATCGCTTGTTGATAATCATGTTCATCAACCTCAGAATTCAGTAGTGTTTTTGAGGGGACTCCATTTTTACCCACAAAATCCATTGCTAGGACATTATTTGTAATATACAGGGGTCTAGGTACCGGAATTCCTACCTCATGACATTGAGATAAATTACGAAATTCTTTTTTTGCCCAAAGATAAACTAGATTTTTTGTCCCCTTTTTCAAATTTGAAAATCTTGGATCTCCAAGAATATAGGGTTCTCGTTTCTTAAAATTAGAAGTACTCACAAGATAGATTTTCAATGCAACATTTACATCATTATCATCAACTGCCCAAAATAATACAGATTCTTTTCCAGCACTTACAGATCCATTAACATACGAAATAATATGGTCTGTAATCATTTTGTAAAGTGTCATTACTGTTGGTTTGTCTAAAACTTCATTGATGACTTTGCCTTTTTTAAAACCATCTTCAAGATGTTTTCTTTTAGATTTTGAAATTAGTTTATTATCTATTTTAGATTCAAGCTTCTTACTAAGTATATCAGTCATCACATACTTTATCCATTACTAGATAAAAGGGGTTTCTTTTAAAATTTGAATTTTGTAGAGATAAATCAAATAATACTCTACATTTTGAAAACTATTAGAAAAGGAACACCAGATATTTTTTTTACTCCATTTTCAGAACCTATCCCAAGTTCCAATGATAATGATATGGTTTCTTTTCCCACCATGTTTATTATTGAAGAATTTTTTAATAATGCTTTGGCTTCATCTTTTTCAACAAATTTTTCTCCATAGTAGCTTTCACTAATATGCATGTTTAATTCATCTTGAACAATTTTTTTCCCAAGAAGATTTGCATCGCAAATATTGAGCATTGTGTTTTTTTGGTAATCAGTTACACGTACTGAAAATGGCATTATGCATATTTACCTCTTAGAGTGGATTTTGCACCACAAGCTTCACAAATTAAAAATGATATACGATTTTCTTTGAGGATTTTAGTATCAGGACTTTTACAGGTAGGACATTCAAGGTAATCTTTAACATAAATTTGAAATAATCTTGTAAAATCATCAGGGGCACGTCTTCCAATAAACATTGCCTTATCTCCTAATTTTTCTGCAGGAACTGCAAACTCCTTTGATAAATATTGAAGAACTTTGTCAGGGTCTCTTCGTAATACTTTAGGAAATTCTGAAAAATTTCTCAAGAATGTTTTTTGTCCTTCCCACATTACATCAACTACTGGTAACTCAAATCTGGTGGGAGAAGTCTTTTCAGTATCACCCAGTTTATCCTGAATACGTTTAAGCAAGTTTTCATAATCTGTTTTAGTCAACGAAAAATAGTACATACTAGACCCTATATGGGTTTTGAAAAAGAGAAATCGTGTGGACTTTTGTTTTTAACTATTCCATCTTGCCTATACGGAAGACATTAGTTCCACATGTAGGACATGTACCTTTTACGGCAGGACGTCCATTCTTTAGTTTAGTTTCTTTGGGATCTTTGATGTCCCTTTTTGCTCGGCATTTTACGCAATATGCTTGAACCATTCTAAAAATTATCAAACTTTGTGGTATTTAGGAAGAGGCTGTGAAAATTATTTAACTATAGACTGGATGTACGTAAATTTTTTTAGGCTTCAAAAAGTAAAAATTGTCAGAAATTTCAAATAAAGGTTAGTTTTTTTAAAAAAAACATATTTTTAATTTTAATTAACAGTTTTTTTCTTAAATTTACTTGATTTGGCTGAATTATTTAATTAATTACCAATTATAAACTCCTATATTATAAAAATGGAAAATGGCGACAAAAAAAGGAATTGCAATAACTGCCATAATTTTGGCTGCAATTACTGGAGCCAGTTTTTTGTTTTGGATAATTCCTCAAGATTATGAAACAACTTTTGTGATTTCAGACTATGGTGCTTATTTAGACGAAGTAAAAAATATCCATGAAGTTTTGCAAGAATCAATTACAATTGAATATGAAAAATTACTAAATGGAGATATTACTCCTGAAGAATATATTGTAGTCACCGAAGTCACATCATCACAAGTAACTGCCCAAATTAGTGAATTTGTCACTTCAAAACCTCCTGAAGAATGGCAAACTAGTTACATAAATTACATGGATGCAATGAAAAAATTCAATTCATATATTATCGAAACTAAGGTTTTAGCCAATTTGATTGAAAATAATGCTACAGATGAAGAAATGTCCAAAGTTATTGAAAAAATAGAAGCATTGAAAGTAGAATCTCAGGAATTTGTAAAAATATCTAATGAATCAAGACCTTAGCCTCAAAACCCAATTATACTATTTTCAATAGTTGGAAATCGTTAAAAAGCAATTATGTAATAAAGATCAGAATGTCACAGCAATCCGATAAGGTTGAAAAGGATGTTAATGCCTCAACTGCCAATAAATTACTTGTAATTTGTATTGACAGAGATAATGATGTGGGAGAAAAAGCTGGAATCATCACTCCAGTAATAGGTAGAGATGCATGTATTGAGGCTGCTCAAAGATTAGCATTGGAAGATCCTGAGGATGCGGATTCAAATTCTATTTTCTCAGCAATCAAAACCTATGAAGATTTGATAAGTAAAGGATATCGTGTTGAAGTTGTAACTGTTGCAGGAGTCAAAAGTAAGGGCGTTCAAGCAGATGAAAAAATCCTGGCAGAAACTAGAAAAGTGTTAGAGAAATTTTCTGCAAATGGTGCAGTAATTGTATCTGATGGAGAAGATGATGAAAGTGTTATTCCAGTAATTCAAAATGTGTTACCAGTTATATCAGTCCAAAGAGTTGTGATGAAGGTAAGCAGAAGTGTAGAATATTCTTATGCAGTTTTTGGAAAATATCTAAAAATGTTAGCATATGATTCTAAATACTCAAAATTCTTTTTAGGAGTTCCAGGTATTTTGTTGCTTATTGGAGGAGTTGCAACTGTTTTTGGTTATACAGCAGAAATTTTTGCTGTACTTGTTAGTATCTTAGGAGGAGCATTTTTGATCAGAGCTTTTGATATTGATAGAGCTCTTTCTAATTGGTCAAAACCTACTCCGATGGGTTTTATCAGAATGTTTACAATGGTTGCAGGTGTTTTACTAATTCTTTCATCAGTACCTGCTGGAATCACTGCTGTCGATGCGGAATTAATTGAATCTGAAATTGAAATAGTTGGAAAAATTACTGACAAAGTAATTATTGGTCAGTTTGTTGCAGGAGCATTACCAATATTATGGATTGGTATTGGAGCAATTTTTGCAGGAACATTGCTTAGTAATTGGATTGGAGGAATTCCAAGACAAATTAGTGACAGTTTAAGAATTATAGTCTTAATTGCACTATATCCTACCATTGCACAATTTACCAACATATTGATTTTTGAGGATAGTTCATTTACCTTGGTTCCACCACTTTTAGGAGGATTAGCTGCAACTCTAGTCTCAGCCACTATACTCTTTAAGAAATATAGAAAACACAAAGAGCAAGAGATGGTATCGGATTAAACCACCAAATTGGAGAGAATTTCTAAAAATTAAAAAACACTGATATCTTTAACTAAATATCATAAGTCAAAGGGTGACTAGATATTAGCAAAATTAAAGATGTGATTTTTCAGCTTTCAGGATTATACAAGATCTATGGCAAGAGACTTGAAAAGGAAATCCAAAATGGGGATATTCCCAATCATGTGGCTTTAATTTTAGATGGAAATAGAAGATGGGCCAAAAGACACCTTACAATTCCAAAGACAGGGCATTGGAAAGGAGCTGATGCTGTAGAAAATCTTCTTGACTGGTGTGAAGAATTTGATATCAAAATTATAACATTGTATGCCCTCTCTGCAGAAAATTTAGATAGAAATGATAAAGAATTGGAATATCTCTATGAATTGATTCGAATGAGATTAGAGAAATTATACAATGATCCAAGAATACATAGAAATAAAATGAGAGTTAAGGCAATTGGAAGAATTGAATTATTACCAGACTCTATAAAACAAATTTTAAAACAATTAGATGATGCTACAAAAAATTATGACAATCATTTTCTTAATATTGCATTAGCATATGGTGGACAAAATGAACTGGTTGATGCAGTAAAGAAGATAGGAGAAAAAATCAAAGATGGATCATTAAATGTTGAAGACATAAGCAAAAATGAAATAGAATCAAATCTTTACACTTCACACTTACCTCAATCATCACCAGATATGATTTTACGAACATCAGGAGAAAAAAGATTAAGTGGTTTTCTTATGTGGCAAAGTGCATATAGTGAACTAGTCTTTATGGATATTTTTTGGCCAGAATTTAGAAAAATAGATTTGATGAGAGCGATTAGAACTTTTCAAGAGAGAAAAAGAAGGATAGGGAAATGATCGAAGAGACATCGGCAGGAATTGTATTATTTAGAAGAGAAAATTCTAAAAATTTATTTTTACTGTTACATTATCCATCAGGACATTGGGATTTTGTTAAAGGGAAAATGGAGGAAGGTGAATCAACTCATCAAACTGCCATAAGAGAAACCAAAGAAGAAACTGGAATTACAGACATTACATTTATAGAAAATTTTGAAGAATGGATTGAATATAATTTTCAGTACCAAGGAGAATTAGTACATAAAAAAGTCGTGTTTTTTTTGGCAGAAACTAATACTAAAGATATCAAAATTTCTCATGAGCATCTTGACTTTACGTGGATGGATTATAATACATCTATGGAAAAAACAACGTTTGATAATGCTAAAACAGTTTTAACAAGAGCACAAAGACTACTCACCCAAACTTTGTAGCTGTAATTCTTTTGCTATATTTTCAGGATGTTTAGAATTCAATATAGTTCTACCAACAATTAGATAATCTGTTCCAGATGTAATGACTTCGCTAGCATTTCCACCTTGAGTTCCAACACCTGGAGAAAATATACTAAGATTTTTTCCAGCAGTTTTATTACAATATTGAATAATATTTGGAAAAGTTGCACCAACTACAATTCCATCAACTTTAGCAGTTAGAGCCCAATTCAAAAATAGTTGATAGAGCTGTTGTTTCGTTCCCATCTTAATCTCCATATCATAAGATAATTTAGCCTCAGGGGCGCTCATATGGCATAAAGTAATTACTCCTTTTCCATTTTTATGAGAAGTTTTTACCAAATTTTTTAAACTTTCTAAACCCATAATTGGATTTGCTATAACAGCATCAAAACCAAGTTTCCACAAATGATCAGTTGTTATTTTGTTTGTGTTTCCAATATCATTGAGTTTGATATCAGCTATAGTTTGTAAACCAAATTTGTGAGCTTCTGAATTGATTTTTATAATTTCTCTGCTTCCTAATGGCAAGAGTAAATGAAAATTTAATTTAATTCCACAAAGAAACGGATGTAATTTTTTAATATTATTTATTGTCTTAGTTTCTAGATTCTTTACAGATAAATCATAATCATTTGCAAGAATGACTCTACCATTGGTTTTTGCGATCTTAGAAAGTCTAGTTTTGAAGGTGTTCATAATTAACTAATGGATGTGTGTCTTTTAATTTTATTATTTTGATATAAGAATAACCATGTTCAGACGGATTTTCTACAAATGTTGGTTGTGGTCCATTAATTGTTGAAAATTTCATAAATGGTTTCTGAGGATCACTATCTAGAACAACATGACAAAAATAAGAAGTTCCCTCTTCATTAAAATTCATAAAAACTCCAAGCAACCACTTGTTAGAATGTGGAAATAAGAATAATGGGAATGGAACTTCTTCAAATCCCCATGTAAGTTTTGCAAGACTTGACATATCTTCTAATTCAATTGGCTGATATCTATCAAGTGTTCCATTTCCAGGTCTCAAAGTTTTAGGTAGACTTTTGATTCTTACAATTGGAGAATATAATTTACTAGCATCAGATGTAGAATTAACTATTTCAGATTCTTCTTTACCTCCTTTAAGTCCATAACAGAGATAATGACCATTGTGTTCTAGTGGGGTATAGTATACAATTGGTTTTTCTTTGAGAACATCCATTTGTACTGATAAAATTTTTTGTCCATTATGATCATGTAAAAACGATACACGTGGTGCACGCTCAAGTGCACAAACGAGCCTAGAAAATTCAAGAGTGGAATTTACTTGTATGTAACGTGGTAGTTTATCATTAGAAGAGTTTGTTAATTTTTCCACAAGGATTTTCTACAGAATATCAAATTAAACTTATCCAAAAAATTGGAGCCTAGCTTCTTCTATCAATAACATCATTGATGGAAGGACCTGTTCCAATAATTGTAACAGGCGTGTTTAATTGTTCTTCAATATTTTTTACAAATTTTTTTGCATCTTCAGATAAATCATCATAAGAAGTCTTACCTGCACAGTCTGTGAAAAGCACATCTAACTTTGTAATTGAGATTTGTGTAGCACCATTTAACATGATTGCACGCCTAGCTAAATCAAAATCAAAATCTGCTGCACGTCTCTGACGGCCAGTTACAGTTCCAAATTCAGACCAACCTTTTTTTTCTGCTTCTTCAAGAGAAAGCTCTTTTTCAAGAGGTCCTGTACCTACACGAGTTACATATGACTTGAAAACAACAATTACCTCATCAACTCTAGTTGGACCAAGTCCAACATCAGCACAAATTCCTGAGGCTGTAACATCTTTTGAAGTAACAAAGGGATAGGTTCCATGCCATAATGAAAGAAATGTTCCTTGTGTTCCTTCAATGAGAACATTTTCATTAGAATTTAAAGCAGAATTGATTTCTTGAGGTACGTCTACTATTAACGAAGATAATGAATCAAAATCTTTTGCCAATTTTAAAACTCTCATTGCTCTATCTGCGTTCGCAGGGCCAGTACCTGAACCAGTACTACCAAT
Organism: Candidatus Nitrosopumilus sp.; assembly: GCA_041603475.1. Taxonomy (GTDB): domain Archaea; phylum Thermoproteota; class Nitrososphaeria; order Nitrososphaerales; family Nitrosopumilaceae; genus Nitrosopumilus. Next base: position 15,068 of record JBFIEJ010000020.1, read on the forward strand.
TTTTTCCTTTAATTCTCCTTTTGAATCTCTTTGAAGATGAGTTTCTTCTATAATTCCACAGTGTTTATCAATAAATGAACGCCCTGAGACATCAAAATCTTCAATTTCTTTTTTTAAAACAGCAGGATTAATTACAACTCCTGGACCAATCATAACTTTTGCATTCTTATTGAGAAATCCACTTGGAAGCATTCGAACTTTGTAAACTCTATCACCATCTCTTATGGTATGACCTGCATTAGGTCCAGCTCCACCTCTGACTATAATTTTAGGATTGTCTTTAATTGCTAAATATGAAATAATTTTTCCTTTTCCTTCATCTCCAAAAAATCCTCCAACAACAACAGTTGATGTCATATTGTTGAACTTTTATTTCGTTTATTTAAGCTAAAGTGTTTGCATATCATTTAATATCCATCGATCAAAAATAAGAGCAATATGGTTGAACAAAATTTTGCAGGGAATATCATAGTCAACTTGGCAAATCTTCCGGATTTTCTAAGAAATCCAATTTTAAAAAAAAGAATGATAGAATTTTTTTCATTATCAGAACCTGAAAAAAAAGAGATCATAAATAATGCATTAGAAGCTGGCCCAACTATTCCATTTCCAAATTTTTCAAAGCTCTTTAAAACATGGTTAAAAATTTTAACCACTCTTTCTGAAGAACAAAGAACAGGATTATTTTCAGCATATATCACAGAAGTATCCCAATCTCCTCAAAAATTAATTACTTTTAATTTAGATGGGATTTTAGAAATATTTTTAACATTAGAAGAAAATGAAAAAGAAATTCTATCACAAACAATTAAAAAAATTATTAATAATTTAGATGAAGATAGAAAAAGGAAAATACTGATTGTAATTCCAGATAATGCGAAAAAACATTTGAAATTTTAGTTATTTACTGGTTCATCAGGTTTTCTGTTATCTTCATTGGTGTAATCAATAACTTCACCTTCTGGAGACAAGACACCTACAAAGATTTTTTCATGTTTTTTTAGTAATTTTCTATGATCAGGCATAGACATATCTAGTTTCATTTCATTCATTACCATGATTTGATATTCTTTCCATTCAGCCCAACATTTGTTGCAAGTAGGATATTTTTCTGCAACTACCCCTAATTGTTCATCGTCTGGAATAGAATTTTTACATTTTGTACATGTACGACTCATAGAAAATGGCAAGAAAGAACCTCTTTTATCTTTTATTGAATCTAAAGTAATAATAGTTAACAAAGATAAAATTATTCATGAAGATAAAATGCCCTAAATGCAAAGAAGACGCAGAATTGGCAATGGATTTTTCTTTAGTAAAATGCGGAACGTGTGATTTAGAGATGAGTTATGGAGAATATGTAAAATTTGTTGCTCATAATGAAGTAAGATATTCAGATATTTTAGGAGATTATACAGGAAGTACAGAAGGGCATACTGCAGGATCATTAGATGAATGGGATTAACCACATGGTGAAAACATTCATCAGATTAAAATAATTAGTTTAAGAAGATCTTAAACATCATTGGAATTTTTGTTAGAAAATATTCTCAATCTTGTTGGATTTTTAGTAGGTCTTGCCATAGGAATAATGGCATTTATTGGATTTAGAAATACAGGTAGTCCAACTTTGTTTAGATTAACAATAGCATTTTTTTCTATTAGTTTAGGATTTTTTGTTATTTGGAGTGGATATATGGTAGAAGATTTTGTTATAAAATCAGGAAACATTGAAAGATGGATTCAAACACTAGGAATTGTTATTCAAACAGTTGGGTACTTTTTTATCGCATTTTCACATAGCATAAAATCATTTTTTCCAAAATCAAGATATTTTAGATCAGTAGGAATTTTACCATTATTCCTTGTTTCATCTGTACAGTTAGAGCATATCTTTAGATCTGTATCATTTATTTTATTAGCTTATGGTGCAATTGAAACAATGTTATCATACTTTCAAAACAAAAACAAGGGAGCTATTTCAGTTTCAGTTGGATTAGGATTACTTGCATTAGGAGAATTTTTAGGATGGTATTCATTTGTATTTCCAGAGTCAATTCTATATTCAGTTTCAATGACTATCAAGATTGGAGGATTAATCGCATTATTCATACCAGTAAGTAAAGTGCCATTAACTAAGATAAAATTTGATGAAGGATTAGAATAATTTAGGTACAGGCTCAAGATTTTACCATATTAAAAAATTGTCAAATTCTTTTGTCTTTTTAGTATATTGGAAAATATCAATGCCCTCTCATAGAAATTAGACACAGAATCTATAGAGACAATGGTAGAGTATAGAACACATATGAAAATTATTGGCGATATTCTTGCAACAACTAGAGATGATCTTCAAGATGAGGATGGAGCAACAGTTACTTATCTTATCAGAAAAGCAAATATTTCTCATTCAAGAATTTCTCGAATTCTAAAAACATTGGTATCTCAAGGACTTTTAGAACAAGTAGATTCCCAAGGTTCAAACAAATATAGAATTAGTCAAACAGGAAGGGAATTTCTTCAAGCATACTATACCTTTACAAACTTTGCAGATAATTTTGGATTAAGTATCTAATCATCTACTTCAAATTCATCTAAATCATCATCAAAATCATCTTCAAAATCATTATCTTCATAATTTGAAGACTCTTCAGACATAACAGACAAGAAGAAATTTGTTAGTATTAAAAACTTATTCAAATGAAAATGGTAATTAAACAAAAAAAATCTTAGTGATTATTGAAAGTAGAATGTGATAAAGAAGGCATTAAAAAAGCAGTAGAGATTATCAATCAAGGAGGAGTTGTTGTTTTTCCTACAGATACTGTTTATGGGTTAGGATGTAACCCATACTTGAAAGAAACGGTAAAAAAAATTTATGAAATTAAATCCAGAGATTTTTCAAAACCTTTTCCAGTTTTAGTTTATTCAAGAGAGGTTGCTGAAAAAATAGCTTTTTTTGATGAATTCACAAAAAAAATCACTGACAAGTTTTGGCCAGGACAACTTACAATAATTCTAAAATTAAAAGATGTAAAGATTAGAGAATCATTAAACTTGAGTGACAAAATTGCACTTAGAGTTCCAGATCATAAATGTACATTAGATTTATTGAGAGAATGTAATTTTTTGGTAGGAACTAGTGCAAATATTTCAGGAAAAGGTTCCTTTACAAATCCAGATGATTGTTTAGAGAGTATTAACAATTATGATATTTTTATTGACGGTGGGATTATTTCTAGTAAATCAGAATCAACAATTATTGAAATTGAGAATGAGAAGATCAGCATTATTAGGGAAGGATCATTGAGTTATGAGGAATTAACTGGAAAATGAATTTAATTGTAACCTGTGCTAGGCATTTAGAATCTGAAACAGTAGAAGAATTGAGTGGAATTCTAGAAGACCTAGGGGATTCGGAGGCAAAAATCACAATTACAGAAATGTCAGGGATTCTAACTGCTAAAACTAATCTTGAACCTGTAGATGTTGTTAAAAAAATTAAGGAGATGCTTCTTGATGAACCATGGAGTATCAGATATAGCCTAAGAATAATTCCAATACAGAAAATTACTGAATCAAAAATTGAAGAAATAGAAAAAACAGTATCAGAAATGGCTAATCAAATTTCTGAAGATGAAACATATCGAATTTCCATTGAAAAGAGAAATTCAAACATATCTAGTCAGGAATTAATAACAAAAATTGCAAACAAAATAAAAAATAAGGTATCATTGGAATATCCTGACAAAATAATA
>JBFIEJ010000021.1:0-18091 GCA_041603475.1 Candidatus Nitrosopumilus sp.
AAAGGTGTGGTTTCATCGTGAGAGTCTAAAGGTGTGGTTTCATCGTGAGAGTCTAAAGGTGTGGTTTCATCGTGAGAGTCTAAAGGTGTGGTTTCATCGTGAGAGTCTAAAGGTGTGGTTTCATCGTGAGAGTCTAAAGGTGTGGTTTGGACATGACTATTTTCACCAAATCTCAGAGGTCCTGCAGCATTTCTAAAAACGACATCATTTTCATCACGAACATCTTCTGCATGTGTGTCCTCAACAGGTATTTGCAATCCGATGATTAACCCCACCAAACTCAAAAGGACGATTGCAGGAAGAAAGCGGGTGAGATCTCTATCTGCCATCTTAATCTAATTGCACCATTGTTACAATCATACTTGGAATTAGTGGTTCACCATCAGGTTCTATTTTTTCAATTCCAATACCATCACCAGTTGTTTCTGCAGCCATTACCAAATTGACAACATCTCCAGAATTTAGGGGGGTGACCACATTTAGTGGAATGACGTCTTTCTGATTACAATCAACCAAAATTCTTTGTATATTGGAATTAGGTAAATCCACATTGTTAATTTTTATCCAAAAATTTATCCAGCGTGGGACACTTCCGGATAGTCTTCCCACTTGTGGTGCTGCAATAATCATATACATGCCAGATTGTCTTATTTTGATATCACAATCATCAAAGTCTATTGAATGGGTTCCAGACTCAATTTCTTCTTGTGTATCAAAATCTATTTTGAGGGGTTCCAAAGTCTCTAATCTTTGAGTCATGCTAGATGAGAATTGGCCAAATGCTTTTCTGTGTTCTCTTAAATGTTCATCTTGAAAGTAATATTGACGAGCAGATTTTTTTCTATCAACATCACCAGAACCAGGTATTCTATATTTTCCATCATCTGACGATTTATTTATTTTAGATTTAGAATTTTTTAAAGATTCAGTTTTGTCATCATCAATTTTTTTAATTTTTTGTTTACTTCCAAACATCTTCTTACCTCAATCTAACTGTACCAATGTTACAATGATGCTAGGGATTGCAGGTTGATTATCAGGTTGTATGTATTCTATTCCAATTCCTTCATCGTTTGTTTCTGCAGCCATCATAATATTTAGAACGTCACCCTTGTTTAGATCTGAAACTGCATTAAGTGGAACTACATCTTTTTCTTCTTTATTTGTCAATACACGTCTTACAGTTGAGTTATCCATATCTTTACCATTTAATCGCAACCAAAAGTCTATCCAGCGATTTCTATTTCCTTCCATTTTGCCAACTTGTGGCGCTGCAAAAATAAGGTATGCGCCAGATTTTTTTATTAAAATATCTCCACCTGTAAAATCAATACTGGGGACTTGTCCTATGACTTCCTCTTGAGAATCCAACTCAACTTTTACTGGATCTAAAACATTAATTCGCTGAGAAACAATGGATGAGAATTGGCCAAATGCTTTTCTATATTCACGAGGAGCCTCAAGAGTATCTTTTACATTTCCCATTTTTTTACCTCAATCCAATTGTACTATTGTAACAATGATGCTAGGAATTGTGGGTTCATTATCAGGTTCTATGAATTCTATGCCAATTCCTTCATTATCTGCTTCAGCCGACATCATAATGTTGAGAGTGTCACCACGGTTAAGTGCAGTTACTGCGTTTAGCGTTACAACATCTTTTTCTTGAGAGTCTGTTAACACACGTCGAACATTAGAGTTAGCTAAATCTACATTATTTACTCTAAGCCAAAAGTCAATCCAGCGATTTCTAGTTCCTCGATATTTCCCAACTTGAGGAGCTGCAATTATTAAATACATACCAGATTTTTTTATTAGAATATCCCCCTTATCGAAATCTATTGTGTGGGTTCCACCTGCAATATCTTCTTGTGTATCTAATACCACTTCAACAGATTTCAAAGTCTTAATTCTTTGTGTCTGCATGGATGAAAATTGGCCAAATGCTTTTCTGTTGTCAGTTTCACTCAAGATGCATACCTCATGGTTTGATTAACTCTAGAATGAATTCTTGAAGATACTTCTACTTTTTCTTCTTTAATTTCTTCTCGTTTAAATTCATGTGAATCAAAAGAATAATCTGAAAAAAGTTCCGTTAGAAATTTAATTTTAGTTTTACAAACATCATATTTTGGTAGATTTAATGAACCATCTTCTTCTTCACGTCTTGCAATTTCAGCAACAAATGTTATAGTTCCAGCAATTTGTTTAGATATTTCAGGATCCAAAACATCACTTGATGAAATTAGAGTATTACTTGTGGATTGTAAAATACGCCCCATCTTTGCTTCTTCGGCTCTAATTTCAGATAGTAATATGCCTCTTAACCAAAGTTTTCTATCTTCATTTTGCTCGGCATGATAAACCCGGTTATGATTAATTATGTCTTTATTTACATTCCCAAGTGTATACAAGATTGTGTTGAAAAGATTTTTCAATTGTATGACTGCATAATCTTTTCTTCTTTTTCTAAGTGCTTCTTGCTCTTCTAGAATTGCTTCCAATTTAGAATTGGTCTTGTGAGCCATATGATGGAATAACACTCCAAGCATTCCCCCTGTCAAAGCATCGCCCACCAACAAATGCATCCAGCCACCAAGTTCGCATCCTGGTTTGATTTCAAACATTCCACATCCAGGAGTACCAGCTGCAGCAAATGCATATTGTATAGAAAAAGTCCCAGAAACAAATACAACAAAAATGATTAAACTAAAAATTCGGATATTTTTATAAATCAAGATTCACCTGGGATTACCTATCTAGTAATAATGAATCTATTATTTAAAAACATCATATTTTATTCAAAAAATATAATATGTAAACACAAAAATATGTTTTTATTAAACAATCCAGTAAAGCAATTCCCGTTCATTGGTAATACATACCAATGTTGACTTTACAGAAGATGAATGAGTTTCAAAAATTCCAATTAGATGTTGTTAAATAACTGATAGTGCTTATGGATGTATGTCTCAAGAAAGTTCTTGCCCATATTGTGAATCAAAATTTCCAAACAAAGAATTGATGTCTCAACATATTGACAAAGTTCACAATAACAATTTAACTTAAGAAAATATAATTTTTGTAAGTATATCAAGATTGGCTATTGTTAAATCAAATTTGATATCCAATGAATGAATTTGCATATAATAGACAAATTGATAATATCTTAAATATTGGCACTATGGAAAACTTTGATTTTTGCTTAAATCTAAAATAAATAATTAAAAAATATTGAGCACAGATTGGGATAATACCATTTATCAAAAATTAATTATGCACTCAAATTTTGGTTTTAAATGTATAATGGATAAACATTCTAAATGTACAAATCCCTCATGTGAATGTCTCTGTCATCCGGTAAATTCATCAGAGATTTTTGATTAATTCCAGAGCAGATAATGTCTAATTTTTCCTTCAAATCAGCATTTCCAAGGCGAAAATTGCATCAATTGATTCTAAATTCCAATACTTGACGATTCAGTTTAAGTAAAATGCGTATATCTTTTATTTTTTCATGAGAATGTATCCTAAAAATATGCAGAAGATTGTAATTGTACATTGTTGTTTTATAAGGAAAATTATGTTTAATATAAAAATCTGGCATATGTTTTAAAGTTTAAACTTTTTTGAGATCTAAAAAACGCTAGTAATAAATCACCGAATGTTATTCAGATAGGTATGGGAGAATTAGAACACAAATACGAAGTAGAGATTAAAGAACGCGAAGGAAGACAAAAACTCCCAGATGATGTAAAAACAGAATTAAAATCATCAGGAATGATGGATGAAAAAGGGAAGTTAAAGTTAAAGGGAGTTAGCCCAAAAATGCTCAAAAAAATGAAACAAGAGTTTGTAGAATGTCCAGTTTTAAAAGAAGATATTCATTTCATTCAGTGTTTTGTGTGTCCAAATTTCCAAAGCAGAGTAATGGGCAAAGTTCTCTGCAAAGGCGATTCACTGTAATTATTCCAAATTGGGAATAATCACGAAAGGCTCATTAGTTAAATTATTCTTTGAATTTTAGTTTGAGTAAAGAAGATGTAGGAATCACTGTTTCAAAAAAAGATGATTTTAGTGAGTGGTATACACAAGTAGTTCTAAAAGCAAAACTTGCAGATTATGCACCTGTTAAAGGATTGATTGTACTCAGACCTGATGGATACTCTATTTGGGAATCATTACGAAATACATTTGATAAAAAATTTGCAAAAAACGGAATAAGAAATGGATTTCTTCCGATATTAATTCCAGAATCATTGTTAGGAAAAGAGCAGAAACATTTTGCAGGATTTAATCCCGAAGTGTTTTGGGTTACACATTCAGGTACAAATGAAGTAGGAGATAGACTGGCATTAAGACCAACATCAGAGACTTTAGCTTATACGTTATATTCCAAATGGATTCAAAGTTGGAGAGATTTACCATTAAAAATTAATTTTTGGAATACTGCACTGAGAGCAGAGATAAAGGCAACAAAGCCATTTCTGAGAACTTCTGAATTTTTGTGGCAAGAAGGGCACACTGTGCACACTACACAAAAAGAAGCAGAGGAAGAAGTGATGAAGATTTTAGAGATTTACAAAAATACAGTTGAGGAAGAATTAGCAATTCCGGTAATTACTGGAAGGAAAAGTGAAAAAGAAAAGTTCGTAGGAGCAGTATACACTACAACAATGGAATCAATAATGCCAGATGGAAAAGCCCTTCAAATGGGAACATCGCATTTCTTGGGACAGAATTTTTCAAAACCATTTGAGGTAAAATTTGCCGATAAGGATAACGTAGAGCATTTTGCATGGCAAACCTCATGGGGAGTTTCATGGAGATTAATAGGTGCAATGATCATGGCACATGGGGACGATAAAGGATTAGTTCTACCACCAAAGGTTGCACCAACTCAAGTAGTCATTGTCCCAATTTACAAAAACGATGAAGGAAAAGAAAAAGTGTTAGCAAAAGTAAAAGAGATTAAAACAATTATGGAAACAAAAGAAATCAGGATTCATGTGGATGACAGAAGTGAATTGTCCCCGGGTTACAAATTCAATGACTGGGAATTAAAAGGAGTTCCATTACGAATAGAAATCGGTCCAAAAGATATTGAAAAAGAAAGCATCGTAATTGCCAAGAGGCATAATCTTGAGAAATCAAGTTTAAGTTTTTCAGAAATTGAAAAAATACCCTCAATTTTAGATGAAATTCAAGATGAGATGTTCAAGAGAGCTCAAAGTCAATCAAAAGAAAACAGCATAGAAATTTCTGATTATTCAGAGTTTAAAACAAAAATTGAGAAAGGAGGATTCTTCAATGCGCCATGGTGTGGAAAATTAGAATGTGAAGAGAAGATCAAAGAAGAGACAGGGGCAGATATTCGTGTAATTCCATTTGATAGTGAAAATTCAAATAAAAAATGCATGTACTGCCAAAAGCAGAGCAAAACAATTCCCATTTTTGCCAGAGGATACTAGTTAATTTTCTTCAGGAACAAAGACCAATAATTTTGTATGCAGTTTTATCTATATCGACATCAGGATCTGCGGAAATAAAGAGAACTTTGTCATCAATTAAAAAAGTCAAAGTTACAACATGTGTTCTTCTTGCAGCAGCATAAGCCACAGGTCCAAGATTTTCATCAAATTCTTGTCTTGTTCTAATTCTTAGGACAGCTTCAATGAACATTTTTTTGCGATCCTCTTCATTTTTGAGCGGTTCAACTCCTTCTCTAAACTTGCCTACAACCAGATTACCCATCATATCTAAAAATCCTGCAAAACGAATTTCAGGTTCCTTTAAGAGTAATTCACATTTTTTGTGCAATGAATCTGCAGACATAATTAATCATTAAAAACAGATGATAAAAACAATTTATAGATTTTCAAGATTGGAATTAGGGTCAGATATAAAAGTGGAAAAACATGATTGCTTACATTGACAACAAATCCTGAATTAGAAGAAAAGAGACCACTGTTAGAGCAATTTAGAGAAACAAGAAGTAGAACATTGGAACTAGTAAAAACTTTGGAAAAAGATGATTTTGTTGTTCAGACTGCATCATTTATGAGTCCACCAAAATGGCATATCGGTCATGTAAGTTGGATTTATGAAGCAATCATGAGTAAAATTGACAAAAATTATGAATTTTATTCAAAAGAATTTTCAGAGTATCTCAATTCATACTATCAACAATTTGGAGTCCCACACGATAAAGGATTGCGAGGAGTAGTATCAAGACCAACAACTGATCAAATTTTTCAATATTTTAACACAATTAATCAGAGAGTTGAGCGTTTTATTGAATCAAAAAATCTTAGTTCTGATGAAACAAGATTAATCATAATGGGATTTCATCATGAATGTCAACATCAAGAACTTTTAGTGTATGATCTGCAACATCTCTTAGCAGAACAGTATCATCCTCTCACAAAAAATCAAATCATAAAACAGAATAATCTTGAGAAAAAATCTGTACTAGTAAAAGGTGGGATCTACATCATGGGGTATAATGGAAATGATTTTTGTTATGACATTGAGCTTCCCGAACACAAAGTATACCTAAATGATTTCAAGATAGATATTTTTCCAATAACTAATGAAGAATACCTAAAATTTGTAGAAGATGGAGGTTATCAGACATACAAGTATTGGTTATCAGATGGATGGGAGAAAGTCCAGGAAAATAATTGGAGTGCACCAATGTATTGGGAAAAAATTGACGGGCAATGGAATGTAAGGGATTTCTTGGGAATAAGAAAAATCAATCCAAATGAACCAGTCTGTCACGTAAGCTACTATGAAGCAGATGCATATTGTAAATGGGCAGGCAAAAGATTGCCAACAGAAGCTGAATGGGAGAAAGCTGCTTGTTGGGATGAGGAAAAAAATCAAAAGACAATCTATCCTTGGGGAAATGACAAACCAACAAAAGAAAAATGCAATTTGCTTGAATCATACATTTGGGGATGCTCAGAAATCGGAGCATATCCTAACGGTGCAAGTCAATCAGGTTGTCAACAAATGATTGGTGATGTTTGGGAATGGACTTCATCCGAATTTACAGGATATCCAGGATTCAAATCTGGATTTGACGAATACAATGACAAGTGGTTTACCAATCAAAAAGTTTTGAGAGGAGGATCATTTGCTACACCGCAGATGTCAATCAGAGCAAGTTACAGGAATTTTTTCAGATTAGATGAGAGATGGTTATTTTCAGGCTTTAGATGTGCAGAAGATATCTAAGTTTTTGATACCAATGTAAGTGAAAAATGTCTTTTATCATCTAACCACATATGTTTAATGTCAAATCCAGATTTTGTAAGAATATCTTCTATTTGTGATAATCGATATTTATGAGAATGTTCAGTGTGAATTAATTCATTTTTCATTAAATTCAAAGAAAGATTTGATTTTGAAACAATTACTGATTGATTTACTAAAGATTGTAAATACATCTCTATTCTTTGTTCTTTATCATTGTAAATTGCATGATGTGCAAAATTATTCAATTCAAAATCAGCATCAAGTTCATCATTTATTCTTGAAAGTACGTTAAGATTGAATTTAGCGGTTACACCTTGAGAATCATCATATGCAGATTCTAGAATTTCTTTATCCTTTACCAAGTCCAATCCAATTAAGAAAAGGTCATCATCTTTCATTGTGGAATTTATTTTCTGTAAAAATTCATAACCATCTTTTGGAGTAAAATTACCAAAACTAGAGCCAAGAAAAATTATAAGGTTTTTTTTATCATCATAAGTTTTTAGGAATTCCAGGCCCCCTTCATAACTGTCAATAATTCCAGTAATGTGCAGACCATCATAGTCCCTCAACAATAACTCAGAGCTCTCAGTGAGAATCTCAGATATATCAATTGGAAAATATTCAGTTTTACTCTGCAATTTAGTAAAAACATCAAGAATAAGCCTGGTTTTGACCGAAGCACCGCTACCTAGTTCAACTAATCGGAATGTATCATCAAGATATGAGGATAATTCCTTTTGGAGATTTTTTAGAATAGAGATTTCAGTTCGTGTTGGATAGTACTCAGGAAGAGCACATATCTTTTCAAATAATTCAGAGCCCTTTTTGTCGTAAAAGAATTTTGGATTAATAAATTTGGAATTATTAGTTAAACTAGAGGAAATTTCTTCGGCAAAAGTTTTTTCAATTTTGGTAGAATGTGGTTTGAAATATTGCAGTCTAGAATCGATTACATATTTTTTGTAGTTTAGGTTTTTTTGTATGGTGTCACTCAAGTATTAATTTCGAATCTCTTTTACATAAATGCGTTATCCCAAATTTTACGCATAAATCATATTTCTTGATATACTTGAACATCTAAGAATAGACTATGAGTGAAATACTCAAAGTTGAACATTTAAAAAAATATTTTACTAAAAAAGGAATTTTTGGTGCAGAAACAAAAACTGTGAGGGCATCAGATGATATTTCATTTTCCTTGCAAAAAGGCGAAGTTTTTGTGTTAGCAGGTGAATCAGGTTCTGGTAAATCAACTATTGCAAAACTAATTTTAAGATCAATAAATCCAGATTCAGGAAAAATATTTTTTGAAGATCAAGAGATAGACAACAATGAAGATAATTTAAAAAAAATTAGAATGAATTGTCAGATGATTCATCAAGATCCATACGATTCCATCAATCCAAGAATGAAGGTAGGAGACATAGTAGCAGAGCCACTAGAGATTCATAAAATTGGAAGTAAAGAAGATAGATGGAATAGAGTCATAGAGGTGCTTGAAGAAGTAAAACTAGAACCTGCCAAAGAAATTGTAAAAAAATATCCCCACATGTTGTCAGGAGGGCAAAGACAGAGAGTAGTTTTAGCAAGAGCATTGTCAGTCAAGCCAAAAATAATCATTGCCGATGAACCAGTCTCAATGTTAGACATGTCAATAAGAGCTGAGATGCTTGAGTTAATGCAGGATTTGCAGAAAAAATATGAAATTTCTTTCATATACATCACCCATGATTTAGCAACTGCTAGATATTTTGGGCAAAGAATTGGAATATTATATCTTGGAAAAATTGTAGAGATGGGCCCAATTGATAAAGTTCTAGCCGCTCCAAAACATCCTTACACACAGGCATTAATTGACGCCATTTCAGAACCTGATCCAGATAATCTTTACAGAGAGAAAAAGATTCGAATTAACGAACCCAGTAATGTTGACGTATACGAGGGGTGCAGATTTAGAGCCAGGTGTCCATACCTTATTGATAAATGCAAAGAGGAGCCAATTTTAGAAAAAGTTGGGGATGGGCATTATTGTGCATGTTATGTGGATTTAGACTAGGAAGTTCTAACTGAAGGCATACGTTTGTCTTTGTAAGTTACAACATTTGAAACACCATTCTTTGGAAAAACACCATAGATCAGTTTAGCTCTTTGTACAACTGAGTCTTTTAGAGAGACCATAATGAATTGACTCTCTTTGGATCTTTCCTCTAAAATGTTTGCCAATCTCTCAGAGTTTGGGGCATCAAGGTGTGCATCGACTTCATCAAACAAGTAAAATGGAGAGGGTTTGAGTTTTTGTAATGCAAGAACAAATACAATTGCAGCTAGAGTTTTCTCACCACCACTAATTGATGTAGATTCTCTTTTTGGTTTGTTTGGGAATTGAATAAGATAAGATATTCCAGAACTAAATATATCATCTTCATTTTGTAATTCTAACCATGCATGACCACCAGTCATTTTATTAAAGATTAAACGAATTTCTTTATCGACTTTATCAAATGCATCCAAAAATGTTTGACGCTTATCTTTTTCGATATCTTCTATGAACTTAACAATAGAGTTTCTCTCTTCCTCAAGTGAATTCTTCCTTGTAGACATCGAACGATATCCATAAGATACCTCAAGGTAGGTTTCAGGTGCCTTTGCATTCAATGCATTTAGTGAACCTAATTCAGTTGTCAACCCCTGAACAATTGATTCGACATCAAAGGTCTCCATATTCTTACTAAATCCAAATGCAGATAGAATTTGTTGTAATTTAGATTCATTTTCAATCAAATCATGTAAATCACGATTAAGAGAATCAGTTTGGCGTTCTAAACTATTGATTTGTTTTGTTAGTTCTCTATCTTGCTCAGATAAAACTTTGAGTTTGTCATCATACTCTTTGAGTTGTCCAATTGAAGAACCTGAAGTTGAAATTAGTTCTTGTTCTTTTTCTCTTAATTTTACTAATACTTCTGACTTTGATGACTTTTGTGTTTCTAATTCCTGAATCTTTGTTTCTAATTCTTGTCTCTCCAAACTTAGAGAATTTTCTTCATCACGTAGTCTATTTGATTGGGATTGTTCTCTGTTGTCCTGTGTTTGGAGAGTTGTTAGTTGGGAGGATTTATCGCGGAATTCATTCATTATTGTGGTGTATAACTTTTCAACATCAGATTTCTTTACATTGATTCTTGATAACTCACTTGCAATACGTGTTTGCTCACCACTGGCATAGTTTTGTTCAACTAATGCAATTCTTTGATTTAGAGATTCAACATGAGATTCATTTGTAGATATTTCAGATTCAATTGTAGAATTTCTTGTAGTTAGTTCTTTGATTCTTTTTGTTAATTGTTCTTTCATGTTTATTGCAGATGTAATTCTTGATTTCAGGTTAGAATAATTTTCAGTGGCAGATGTTAAGGAGTTTTCAGAAACAGAGAGTCTATCATTATATGATTGAATAGAATCTTCAAGTTTTTTTAGACTGTGTTTTTTCTTTTGAATGTATTTTTTGATTAAACTAATAGATTGGAACAGTCCATCGATATCACTGCTCATAGAGATGAGTTTGGTGAGTTTTGAAATCTTTGAATTAATATCAATAACAACAGTGCCTCCTTTTGCCTCAAAATATTCGCCATCTAGTGTGACTGACTTGTATCCTAGTTGTGAGACATTATATGCAGATTCTCTTGTTTTTGTAAGCACGATATTTCCAAATAGGAAGGTTTTGAGTGCTGAATAATCTGGGTTGCACTCTACATAATCTGCCAAAATACCCACTACCCCTGAATCCTTTGGTAATGTCAGTTTGAATTTTGGAATAGCGTCAAGTGGAATGATCTTTAGTTTTGGGAGGTTTTTGCTTCTTGCAACTTCTGCAACAGTAAGCAATGTTGCAAAATCTTTTACGACAATTGCTTTGATCCAATCAGAACTTACTGCAAGTACAGAACGTTCGTATTGCTTATCCCAAGAAATCATTTCATATACTAAACCTTCAATGCCAAGTTTCTCTGCATCCTCTTTTAATTTTGCAACGGTGTAATCTTCATGCATGAATCCTTTAACAGTATTAATTTTTGATTCGTATTGATTGGCAGCACTGCTAGATTTTTCTAAAATCAATCCAAGTTCATCCATGTCATTATTAATTTTTGATTTTCTTTCTTGTAATTTTGAAATTCTTGATTTGATTTCAATTATAGATGCTTCATGATTTTTCATCATGGATTCTAATTGTGTTTTGAATACAGTTAGTTTTTCGATATCTTGTTCTAACTCATTAAATTTTGCGGTGTTTGAATCAATTTTTATTTTAGACTGGTCTTTTTCGTGTTGAACTTTAGAAAGTTTGAGTTCAGCAGTGTTTAATTGAGAATTTAGATTTTTAATTTTATTATCTATTTCAGATTTCTTTGCAGCAGCTTCAGATTGTTCAGATAGAATTTTATTTCTTTGGGAATCCACTTGTTCTAAATCTTGATTTATTTTATTTTTCTTTAGATTTGTTTGCTCTATGGATTCTTTTATTTTTTGAATTTGTAATTCAATGTCACTTCTTGCATCAGTGACTTCTTGTAACTCAGTTTTAATTTCTGGAATTCTTGAGTCAATTTGAGCAATTCTTTTCTTTGAAGCAGATATTGCACTGTTATCAATTTCATATTGTTCCATGGCAGAACTTATTTCTGAATCCAATGTTGCTTTTGCCTGTGTGTAATCATTAGCTTCTGCCATCAATTTTGATTTTTCAGACTCTAATCCAGTAATTTCAGTTCTAAGGGATGTTCGCTGAGCATCAAATGTAGTAATTTCAGCATTAATTCCATGCAAAATCTCCTCTTTTGTGGATTTTTGAGTAGAAATTACCTTCATTTTATTGGCAGCTGCAATTGCTTTGTATCGATTCAGTTCACGCTCTAGGAGGTCATGGCGAAGTTTTTGATTTCGTTCCTCCTCAAGCTCATCAATTCTTTTTTTAATTTCACCCATTTTGGCCAAAGCAATTTCAAGCCTTCTATCAGCTTCATCAAGCTGTTTTACTGCCTCTGTCTTTTTTTCATCAAAATAAGACAAGCCAATTAAATCCTCAATTGTCTTTCTTTTTTCTTCAGAGGTAAATTCAGAGATTCTAGTTACTGTTCCTTGCTGAACTGCATTGAGTTGTCCAAGTCCAGCATTTGCCATATCTAGAAGATCAAGAATTTGTGTTCTGTTAGTTTTCTTTTTGTTTAGATAGTATGTGTTTTCCCCATTCTCATCCATCTCTCTTGTAATTTCTACAATGTCAGTATCAACAGGAATTTTTCTATCGGAATTATCAAAGTGTACACTGGATCTTGCCATTTTAGGACCACGACGTGCACCCTCAATATCATGAATTAATGATCGTAATTTATCAACTCTCATTACTTTTGGTTTGTTCTCCCCCATTGCAAATATGATAGCATCAAGAATGTTACTTTTGCCAGAACCATTTGGACCTGAGATCGATACAAGTCCAGGTTCAAACATTACGGTGGTATTCTTAAAGCCAAAGGATTTGAATCCAAAGATCTCTACTTTTTTAACATGAACCAATAGAATTATTTTCCCAATACGTAGGATAATCGATGGTTAACAAGTTTAGTTGACATAATTGCATAATTTTTCTTGTTTTACTATGAAATTTTTCGTAGCGGTTTGAGACAAATATATCCAAATTAAAACATGATCGAGTGATAATGAGCCTACTTATAATTACCATTTTAGAATTTACTAAGTGATGGTCAAACTAGGTTTGATTCAAATTAAAACCCATAGTTCCAATCTAAAAGGAATCGAGAGTGTTTCAAAGATTTTAAAAAAACTAGGCAAGAAAGAAACAGAGATTGTGTGCTTACCTGAGCAGTGGCTAAAAGAGAATGAAATTAAAAATTTTGATCAAGAATTTTATGAATTTAAAAAAATTGCAAAAGATTTTTCCATGACCGTAATTCCAGGAGCATTTTATAATTCTGCAAAGGAAAAATCCATAATATCACCAATTATCGGACCAGAGGGAGAAATTATTGGAAGCCAAGAAAAAATTCATCCCTTTGATTATGAGAGAGGCGTAGTTGTGCCTGGAAAGGAGGCTAAGGTGTTCAAAACGGCCTGTAAATTTGGGGTGATCATTTGTTATGATATGGTGTTTCCTAATGTAGCCAACACACTAGTAAAGAAAGGGGCTCAGGTGTTGTTTTCACCTAGCAGGATTGTAAGAAGGGGAATAACACCTTGGAAAATGTATGTGCAGGTAAGGGCACTTGAAAATAGAATTCCAATAATTGCTGCAAATGTTGAAAATCAAAGGTTTGGAGGAGATAGCATGATTGTAGATTTGATTGAAAATAACAAGGTAGTCACAACAAAAATCAGCAAAATTAAAGGTGAAAATTACATTATAAAGGATTTCAAACTTGAAAAATATGAAAAGAGTAGAAAAAGTAGATTTTCCGATAGTAACAAATTTCACTAATTATTTACCAGAGACAAACTCTTCACAAGCCTCTTTTGCTTTTACATCGGAGGTTTGCTCTATTGGATGTTTCATCAAATAGGCGCTTGCAGGTTTTATTGGACCTCCAACACCTCTATCAAGAGCTATTTTTG
Organism: Candidatus Nitrosopumilus sp.; assembly: GCA_041603475.1. Classification (GTDB taxonomy): domain Archaea; phylum Thermoproteota; class Nitrososphaeria; order Nitrososphaerales; family Nitrosopumilaceae; genus Nitrosopumilus. The sequence goes on from JBFIEJ010000021.1 coordinate 13,897, forward strand.
CCAAACGGACTGCATCAATAACAATTCCAGCAGAGTTTGCTTTATCATCAACTTCTAAACGGACTTCCATGTTGTAAGGAATATTTGCCCATTGACGACCTTCAATTCGCATAAACATCAATTTTGTATTTCCTAAGAATGGAATAAAGTCAGATGGACCAACATAGATTTGATCATCATCTAGTCTTTCGTCTAATTGACTTTGAACACTTTCAGTTTTAGAGATTTTCTTTGAGACTAGTCTATCTTGTTCTTTCATATTTAGAAAATCAGTATTACCACCTACATTGATTTGATATGTTTTTTCAATTTTAGTTCCTCGATCATTACATAATTTAGCAAGTGTTCTATGAACTATTGTTGCACCAACTTGTCCTTTGATGTCATCACCAATACATGGTATGTTTTTTTCTTCAAACTTTTTTGCCCATTTTTCATCTGATGCAATGAATGAAGGAATACAATTTACAAATGCGGTGTTGGTATCTAAACAAATTTGAGCCCAAAACTCGGTTACTTTATCTGAGCCAACAGGCAAATAAGAAACAATAATCTCAGCTCCGGTTTCTTTAAGAACTTTTTTTACATCTTCTGCAATTTCTTCGGTAGTTTTGTTACTTTGAATTGGTTTAACTCTATTTTCAACCCATAAACCAACTCCATCTAAAACGGGACTTTCATAGACTTTAGCATCAGTTTTTGGCATTGTATCTTTAGGAATCCAATCAACCATGTTAGGATATTCATAAATTGCTTCCATCAATGGTTTGCCTACTTTATTTTCACCAACATCAAAACCACAAACAAATTCAATATCATGAATTCCATAACCTGCTAATTTTTCATGAATAATTCCTATTACTTGTTGAGAAGGGTTTTGTCTATAGTATTCAATACCTTGAATTAATCCTGAAAAACAATTTCCAATTCCAACTAATGCAACTTTAATCTTATCAGTCATTTGAAATCTGGTGTTATTAGGCGGGTTTAAAGTTTTCTTACAGAAATAAAAATGTGGTTGCAGTTAAGGCAGAATTTTATACTTGACATCAACGAAGAAAATTAATGATTGAGCCAGGTCGACCTGTAAAAGATATCGAAATTGATTCAAGTACAACAATTGAAAAAATTTTTAATGAGCTCTCTCAATCAGGAGGATTTGAATCTGTTAATCTTTCTGACGGATTAGAAATACTATCAGAGATGATTTTAGACAAAGAATGTCTAAAGTTCATATCATTTGTAGGGGCAGTTGTATCTACAGGAACAAGAGGGATTATCAAAGATATTATCAAAAACAAATGGTTTGATGTTGCAATTACAACTTGTGGTGCATTAGATCATGATATTGCAAGACACTTTTCGCATTACAAAGAAGGCTCATTTACAATGGATGACATGGAATTGTCTGATCAAAATATTCACAGATTAGGAAATGTGCTTGTACCAATGGATAGTTATGGACCACTAATTGAAGAGAAGATGCAAGCATTTTTGGAAGAAGAGTATCAAAAAGGTACAAAAGAAATGAGTACAGCGGAGATTTGCAAGATGATAGGTAGGCATCTAGGAGAAGATTCATTTCTTTTTTGGGCATACAAAAACAATGTAGATGTAGTTGTTCCAGGAATAATGGACGGTGCAGTGGGAAGTCAAATTTGGTTATTTACACAGAAACACAGTGATTTCAAACTAAACATGACAGAAGATGCAAATTTGCTCTCTGGATTAATTTTCAAAGCAAAAAAATCAGGGGCATTTATGATTGGAGGAGGAATTTCAAAACATCACACATTATGGTGGAATCAATACAGAGAAGGACTTGACTATGCGTTCTACATAACTACCGCTCAAGAATTTGATGGTAGTCTTAGTGGGGCTCTTGTAAGGGAGGCAATTTCTTGGGGCAAAGTAACACAAAAGGCAAAACAAGCAACACTTCATGCAGAAGTCACTACAATCTTGCCTTTCATCTATGCAGGACTAATTTCTAAATTAAAATAAATTTAGATAAACCCTATTATTCTATAGTTACAAAAATCATTCATTGTCACCAAAAATTAGAATTAGAGAGATTAAAAAAATAAATCTTGAAGGAGGATATCTTATTGATGGATTTCCATCAATAGGTTTTAGCAGTGCAATTGCATCAGAATCACTGATACATTCTTCACAATTTGAATTAGGAGGAGTTATTGATTCAGAATATTTTCCACCAATCAGTATTGTTAGAAATGGAATACCAAGTTATCCTACAAGAATTTTTGTAGATGAGAAATTGAAAGTAGGCATATTTCAATCATATCTTACACTTAATCAATCAATTCACAGAACAGCTGCAAAAACAATGCTAAGCTGGGCAAAGAAACACAAAATAGGATTAATTTTAAGCAGTGTTGCAGTAAAAGGTGAAGACGGCGTTTCAGAAATGATAGGAATTGGAAATACAGAATCTGCAAGAAAAAAAGTCAAAGATGCAGGTCTGAAGGTATTGGATCATGGTACAGTTCCTGGAATTCCAGGTATCTTGTTAAATGAAGGATTAATGCAAGATCAAGACGTAGTTGTAATTATTTTTCAAACAGATGGGAAAGGTCCTGATTTCAAATCAAGTGCAGATCTTTGTATGGCAATATCAAAATTAATTCCAGGTGCATCATGTAATCTACCCGCATTGGAAAATGAAGCTAAAAAAGCAGAGACACTCATGAAAGAAACACAGACAGAGGCAGGGCATCTTAAAGATGCAATGTATGGATAGTTTTTCAATTATCTTTATTTCATAACTAAAAACATCAAGTGTAATGGAACAAATTTTTGAATTTGCATTAACCGTTATTGTAATTTCAGCATCAGGGGTTATGGCTCCAGGTCCACTTTTTGCAGCAAATGTATCCTATGGACTAAGGGGAGGAATACAATCAGGAATCAAAATGGCAATCGGTCACACAGTTGTGGAATTACCATTAGTGATTTTATTGGGAATAGGAGTATTTTCATTAGAAATTTTTCCAGAATTTAGAACAATAATTTCTGTTTTTGGTGCAATTACACTTTTTTTATTTGCCATCATACAAATTCGTGCATTATTTGTAAAAAAGAAATCAATATTTTCAGATACAACAAAAAATCCTGTAATAGCAGGAATTGTTCTTAGTGCTCTAAACCCATTTTTTATTGTTTGGTGGTTGACCATAGGATTCAAGCTTATTTCAGATGCCATGATGATTTGGGCATTTTCAGGAATATTGATACTATTTACACTGCACATATGGATGGATTTTGCATGGTTAGGTTCAGTTTCATATTTTGCATCAAAGAGTTCAAAAATACTCTCAAGTAAAAATTACAAATTATTGATGATTGGATTAAGTTTGATGTTAGTTTATTTTGGAATTACTTACTTGTTAGATATTTTAAATTCAACCACAATCTAAAATTTCAAGTGTAGGTTCACAGTCATCATTGAACAAATCAATTTTTTCGATTAAATTTTCACAAAATTCTGGGTCTAATGATTTTTCATAGTATTCAATCTCATTTAGTATCAACATGTGCTGAATTCCACAAGAATAGTTTATAGATAATATGATAACACCAATCAAAGTAATTACAATTGTAATTAATACACTTAGACGAAAACTAGTTTTTTGAAATGTCAATTTCCATTGTAGAGACATTTCTTTGTTTACCATCTTGGGAAGTTAATGAATCAGATGATATTCGAACATCGCTAATTACATAACCCACAGAGTCCATTCTCTTTACAATCATTTGGGATACATCTACTGCTTGTGTAATTCTTTTTCCTCTAGCCTTAATGGTTACAGTTGGCCTAGTAGAGAGTTGAGTCAGGGTTGCAGAAACATAAGTCATAATTGGTTTTGTTCCAACAAAAATTACATCACGATCCTCTGTAGAGTGAGGAGAATCTGAGAAATATTTTGTCTTAGATTTTTGTGCAGTAGCACCATCAGAATCAGATTCTTGTGTAGGTTCCAGGTCAGATGTGGATTGAGGAGCTTCTAATTGTGGTTCTGGTTCAGGAGCTTCTAATTGTGGTTCTGGTTCAGGTGTTGGTTCTGGTTCAGGTGTTGGTTCTGGTTCAGGTGTTGGTTCTGGTTCAGGTGTTGGTTCTGGTTCAGGTGTTGGTTCTGGTTCAGGTGTTGGTTCTGGTTCAGGTGTTGGTTCTGGT